>NZ_JBYCKP010000001.1:0-2150 GCF_057473445.1 Acidithiobacillus sp. TH-A36
CGTTGAATTTGATAATGGCTGTAGTAGAGGCGAGCCTGGGGTTCGAGGAAGCCCCAACCCCGGCTGAAGCGCCATCCCAGAGTGGGGGTCAGATCCAGGCGCTGACCAATGGGTCCGGTGGAAGCAGAAAAATAATTGAAGCTGCTATGCCAATTGAAGTAGCCGCTGCGTCCCACCCGCCAGTAGCCATCCGCATAAATGCGCGGCAACTGGGCATAAGGCGCGCTGCTGTCCGGCGCGAGTTCCTGGTAACCCTGTAATTCGGCACCGGCACTGATGTGGGCATTGTTGTAATAAATGCCGCCAGTCGAAGTAATGTAAGGGGCGTTACCAATGCCGCCAATAAAACTGCTGCCGAAACCTGCGGTGCCGCCGAAATCGGAAAGAAAATTTTTGTAACTGACACGATTGTAATTGACGTTGAAACTGAAGCCGTCGCCAAGGTTCTGGTTGTGCTGCCAGGACAGCGCCCAGACATTTTTATGGGTCAGTTGGTCCGAAGGCAACAAATCCAGAAAAAGCTTGCCGCTGTAGTTCGGTTCGAGATAACGAAATTCATTTTGCAGCATGACACCACGCCGAGAGAAGTAATTCAGGGTAAAGGTGTCGTCCAGGTTGCGGGAAATGTCGAAATAGTAGGGTATGCCCAGATAAAAGCCGTTGACGGTGGAACTACCTACGCCCGGGGCCAGAAAACCGGAGTGGCGCTTGAGCGGAAAACTGAAATAGGGCATCCAGAATACCGGAAGGCCGGATACATTCAGCGTAGTATTTTTGGTCGTCACATAGTTGTCGTTCTGATTGAGGTCGATCTGACTGCTCCACAGTTGCCAGGCGGGTACCTTGCCGTGGCAGGTCGTGTAGCAAGCCTCATTGAGCTGATAGTGACCCTTGCTCAACTCGCGACCACTTTCTGCATGACCATGTCCCTGCTCGGCTTCGAGCAGATAACGGGGGTGTACGACTATCCCCTCGTTGGCCTTGAGATGAATGGTTGCCTGGGGGGCTGCTGTGACCATGCCGGGGCTCACCATCCGCACGTGGCCATCAGCCAGAATTTCATCTTTGGCCTGGTCGTAATGCACCGTATCGGCGTAAACCCGCCGATCTCCATAAAGTACTTCGACATTACCCTTGGCCGTCCAGTGCCCACTGCCCATTCCGTTGACTTGATCGGCATACAGGGTCACCGGCTTTTCCACAGTCGTAGCCCAGGCGAGGCCGGGGTATAGCAATGCTGCCAGCAGGGCCAGGCAAATGCGGCGACGTGGAGAAGCAACGTGCCCGGACGGAAGAGATTTTCCGTGTCGAAATTTGCGAACCTGCTGAAGAGGGCTTTTCATAGGCGCCTAAAATCGCACAAAATGCTTTTATGTCGCAATCTCTAAACACCAGAAAAATTTTGACGCCCGCTGTTTCGGCCGGACAAATATCGCCAGATGCAGCAGCCTGGCTGCAGGCCAGGGGCGTGGATGCTGGACAATCCCAGGCCATTCCTGGTGATGCCAGTGGCCGGCATTACTGGCGTTTGCCGGACCAGCGGCTGTTCATGGATGCGCCACCACCTGAGGATATTTTGCCCTTTCTACGGGTTCAGCAGCGCTGGCAAAGTGCGGGGCTGCCCGTGCCAAAAATTCTGGCAGCGGAGTTGCAGCCGGGATTTGTGCTCATTGAAGATCTGGGAACTACGGATCTCAAGGCCATTCTGGATACAGGCACGGAAACGGAGTTCTGGATGCAGCAGGCGCTGGACCTCATTGTTGCCCTGCAAAGCGCGGGCAGAAAGGATGATGCGCGACCTCGTCTACCGTTTTTTTCAAGGCAACGTCTGGGCGAAGAGCTGACTTTGTTTTATGACTGGTATTTGCTCAGGCATCTGGGGGTGACGCCGGATGAAGAAGCGCAGCAGAACTTGCAAAGGCTTTTTGCACTGTTGCAGGATAATGCTCTCAATCAGCCTCAGGTATGGGTCCATCGGGATTTCCACGCCCGCAATCTCATGCTGCAGCCTGATCCCCGGCGCTTGGTGATGATTGATTTTCAGGACGCTGTGACCGGCCCCTGGACCTATGATCTGGCCTCCTTGCTTTGGGATCGTTACTGGGATTGGGGCTCTGCCCGCCGGCACCAATGGATTCTGGATTTTCAGG
>NZ_JBYCKP010000002.1:0-4119 GCF_057473445.1 Acidithiobacillus sp. TH-A36
CTGTTTTCCTGGTAACGATCCCAGCATTGGGCATCCCAGATTTCGAATTTGTTGATTTGACCGACGACGACCAGTTCCTTGTCGATTTCTGCGAAGCGGCGCAGATTGGGTGAAAGCAGGATGCGGGCCTGACTGTCGAGACGCATTTCTTCTGATTGCCCGACAAACATCCGCTGAAACTGGCGGGCGGCAGGGTTGTTGCCGGGGAGTTCGGCCACTCGGGCTTCTACTTTTTCCCAGGTGGGAAGAGGGTAGGCCACCAGACAATGTTCTCCCGGGCGGCTTTGCACATCGATGGTAACCACAATCTGACCGTCGCAATGGGCATTCAGCCAGTCGCGGAAGCGGGCCGGGACGTTCATGCGTCCCTTGCTGTCGAGATTATGCCGGTGCGTTCCCCTAAACATTTTGTGTTTTACTCTCCAAAACCTTCCACTTTGACCCACTTTTCCCCACATGCTGAAGAATAGAGGGCTCACATCGGGCTGTCAAGGAGAAATATTGAATAATTACGGCATGTTAGAGCATGTTGATAAAGCTCTATAAAACACTTTAAAGGGTTCTTGTAATTATTGGATTATGCAGTACAAAGTGATTTTTAACGTGTTTTCCGGAAAATCAGAAGGTTGGCTGTATGTATCATGAAGCTAAGAAAGTTTCTATTTACTTCATTGACTTGGGTCGTTGTGTCGGTATTTCTGCCGGAAGCAGATGACGCAAGGAATAAAAATTGGAGTGGGCCGATAAGCCGGGTTCTGTCGTGGACGACCATTCCTCTAGGCCTGCACTTACGCACAGGCTCCAGCAATCTACCCGCATGCACCGCGGACCACGGTATCGCATGCCTATTTGATCTTGCTCCAGGCGGGGTTTTCCCTGCCATTTCCGTTACCGGAAATGCGGTGCGCTCTTACCGCACCTTTTCACCCTTACCGGCGCTTGCGCGCTTGGCGGTATATTTTCTGTGGCACTTTCCGTAGGCTCACGCCCCCCGGCCGTTAACCGGCGCCTTGCCCTATGGAGCCCGGACTTTCCTCCCCAGATAAATCTGCGGCGGTCGTCTGGCCCACTCCGAGGCGGATCATACGCGTTTTCAACAGGACTGTCAGAATAAATCCATCCATTTTGCGAACTATACTCTGCTCATAAGGATGTGTGGTGTATCGGGTATCCGGTTAACCGGTACTGTTTGCTGAAGGAGTGAATATTATGATTACTGACAATTTTCTGGATGAAGCACGCGATGTCCCCTCAACCACGCCGATGGAAAGAGTGGTGGCCTGGTCCATTTTCCGCAGTCGGGAGGACGCCAGGAAACTGCTCGACCACGTACATTTGGCGCCCGGGCAGGCGCTGGTAGGCGGGCACGGTCAGGACAGTGTGGCCGCTTATTGGTGGGTTGGTGTGCAGGTGCAGGACATGAGCCAATGGGGCAATGCTACGGCGGTCAACAAGCGGGGTCGTTTGGGAGATTGATGGCGGGGATCAGGCCATGTAATGCCCTGAGTAGGGTTTCCTTGTTTTGATGGTTGCCCAAAACCTGTCTCTGGTAGGCGCTGCGCAGGGCCTTGCCGAGTTCTGGTCCCGGAAGAACGCCAAGGTCCATGAGATCGTCGCCACGGATCAGCGCTTCAGGAAGTGTTCTCCAGAGCCCCAGTTTCTGCCAGATTTTGCGGGCACGCGTGATGGATCGCAGATCACTGTGACCGGCACCACGTGCATCGGCCTGGGCAATGTCCAGGAGCAGGCTGCGGTCAGGAACACGTAGAGCCAGACGAGCGTAGGCCTGTTGTTTGGCCCGATCCCGAAACAGGGCGTGGGGAGCTCCGTGCCAACGCAGTAATGGTAAAATCTGCCGCTGTAGATGTTGTCCGGGAAAATAACGATTCAGGAAGTCGCGTGCCCGGACAAGGGAATGCTCATGCCCTATGGCCCGCCAGCGATTTTGTGGGTCGCGCCGGGTGCTGTCGGCTTTACCCAGATCATGCAAGAGCGCTGCCAGCATCAGGATGAGGTCGCGTGCGGGCAGACCCTGGCGCAGGTTGGCGGCTTCGACAAGCACTTTTCCCGTATGTATCCAGACATCTCCTTCAGGATGCGCATCCGGACGCTGAGGTACGGCCTGCAGCGCTTCAAGGTCCGGGAATGCCCGGATGCTACCGGTGAGTGCCAGTGCATCCCAGGCTGCCCGCAGGTTGCAGCCACGCAGCAGGAGCGCCTCCCATTCCTTGCGCAGCCGTTCGCCAGGGATTTCTGACAGTTGCTCGGCCAGTTTTTGGCAATGTGGGACGCTGCTTGCTTCGAGATGAAAATCCAGTTGCCCGACCAAACGCGCCGCCCGGAATGCTCTGAGAGGGTCATCAGCAAAGGTGCCGGGATTCACGATGCGCAGTCGTTTTTTCTGCAGATCATGCAGCCCACCCACAGCATCCAGTATTTGTCCGGAGCGCCAGTCCCAGGCCAGGGCATTGACCGTAAAATCACGACGCTGGACAGCAATGGACCAGGGCAGGTGCGGGTCTGTCTCGCCGTGTGTTTGGGGCAAGGTAAACTCTGCACCGCCAGCTACCCAGACTTCACAGCGGCCACCCACCCGATGCGCAGCAAAAGGCGCCAGGCATTCTTCCAGGCGCGCTTCATTGAGCGCATGGATTTCCATATCCCAGTCATGGATGGGCAGACCTAACAGGCTGTCGCGAACCGCACCGCCGACCAGCAGCGTCCTTGCCCCCGCACGTTCCAACGCGTTGATTATTGGCGTCAGTTTTGGCGGGATGGATATTTCCATAACCCTAGTTTTTGCGCATCTCGGTTAACAATTCGGCGTAGCGTTCGGCCACAACCCGACGTTTGATTTTCAGGGTGGGTGTTACTTCACCATGCGCTTCGCTCAGTGCTTCCGGCAAAACGGCAAAACGCCGTACCTGTTCGTAGGAAGGCAAATCCTGCAGGGCGGTATGAATGCTTTCCTGAAGAGCCTTGCGCAGGGTGCCTGCCTCAGGATTGATGCCGAAAAGTTCCTGCACCTGTTCCGGATTGGGGAAAATCAGGGCACTCAGGTAGGGAAGGCGGTCTCCGAAAACGACGGCCTGGCTGATAAGCGCCTGGGCCATCAGGCGCATTTCAATTTTTTGCGGGGGAATGTTTTCGCCCGCCGAATTGACGATCAGATCTTTTTTGCGATCATAAATAGTCAGGTATCCATTTTCATCAAGGCTGCCGACATCACCGGTGTGTAGCCAGCCATCCACGATGGTTTCCCGGGTAGCACCGTCATTATTCCAGTAGCCGGACATGATGGATGGCCCGCGCACCAGGATTTCGCCATCGGCGGCAATACGACCTTGCAAATTAGGCAGGAAGCGGCCGACGGTTCCTGGTCGGATATCATCCAGAGGATTGGCGGCGATGACCGGGCTGGTTTCGGTCATGCCATATCCCTCCACCACAGGCAGGCCGATGTCCAGAAAAAAACGGGTGATATCTGTATCCAGCGGAGCGCCTCCGGAAACGAAAAAGCGCAGACGTCCTCCCAGTTTTTTGCGTAGCCCGGAGACTAAAAGGCGGCGCGCGACATACCGTTGCCATGGAGGGGCAGAGCGATCACTGTCACTTAACCCGGCGCCGCGCTGCATGAAACGACCCAGCAGGCCATGGCGTTCCTCAATACCACGCCGGACCCGGCTGTAAAGCAACTGAAAAACTCTGGGAACAGCAATGACAATATCAGGATGAGCCGCTTCCATATCGCGCAGAACAGTATCAGGGCGTTCAGCATAGGCAACTTCCAGTCCGAGCAGGTAAGCACCAAAATGCCCGGTCCCCCGCTCAAACACATGTGACAGCGGCAGGATGGACAGCAGTCGCTGGCCGCGCCGCAAGGGGACTAAAGGCAAAAAACCGGCAATATTGCTGAGAATATTGCCATGACTGAGCATGACGCCTTTGGGCCATCCGGTGGTTCCGGAAGTATAAACAATGCTGGCAATCTGCTCACGCTGCAAGCTGCCCAGGCGTTCTGTCAGCTCCTGTTTGTGCAGCGCGGTATTGTCCTGTTCGAGTTGTGCCCAGTTTTTCAGGCCGGCGCTTTGGGCTGCCTCAGGATTTCTGAGTAATATG
>NZ_JBYCKP010000003.1:0-3838 GCF_057473445.1 Acidithiobacillus sp. TH-A36
GCCACCACATCGCCACGCTGGATTTTATCGCCCAGAGATTTTTCCCAGGACACCAGCACGCCTTCAGTCATTGTATCGGAAAGCTGTGGCATTTTGATGGCATGCCCTGAAACTGCTTCAGATTCTGTCGGTTTTGTCGGTTCTGAAGCAAGGGCAGGCGCACTTTGAACTGGGGCATCCTGAACCGGGGATACAGCCTCATCCGGCGTTTCCGTCAGATAGGCCATGGCCGCACCAACCGGCATGACACTATCCACCGCTGCCAAAGGACCCGCCAGATAGCCGGAGCGGAACACTTCCACATCCATGATCGCCTTGTCCGTTTCGATGGTCGCCACCACATCGCCGCGTTCGACCCGAGCGCCAATGGGTTTTTCCCAGGAAACGACCACCCCTTCCGTCATAGTATCGGTCAGTTGCGGCATCTTGATGACGTAAGGTTCAGCCATTTTTCACCCTATTGAGTTTCTGTAGATCAAAACATATCGAGAGAAGTGCGGCCTTAGCGGCCAAACATCTTCCTTACCGCAGCAATCACATCCCCGGCATTGGGAATCGCCGCCTTTTCCAGGCGATGATTGTAGGGAATGGGAATATCCAGGGCATGCACTCGCACCGGCGCCGCATCCAGATCAAAAAAGCATTCTTCATTGATGATGGCCATGACTTCCGAACCAACACCGACCGGAGCTTCGTCTTCTTCCACGATGATGGCATGATGGGTTTTGCGCACGCTGGCAGCAATTCCGGCACGATCCAAAGGTTTCAAGGCCCTTAAATCAATCACTTCAGCATCAATACCATACTCGCTGGCCAGTTTTTTGGCCGCGTCCAATGCCCAATGCACACTGATGTTGTAGGCAAAAATGCTGACGTCCTTACCCGGACGCATGATTTCCACTCCTTCCAGCGGGGTGAAAAACTCCTCGTCCGGCACTTCGCCCTTGAGGTTATACATGCTTTCATGTTCGATAATCACCACCGGATCATCTGAACGTACGGCACTTTTCAGCAAGCCATAAGCATCCCGGGGGGTAGCCGGAGTCACCACGCGCAGGCCGGAAATTCCCATGAATACTTTTTCCATCCGCGCCGAATGCTGGGCACCCAGCTGATGCGCCGTGCCACCGGGAACGCGCATGACAAAGGGACAACGAATCCGTCCACCCGACATGTAATGAATTTTCGCCGCGTTATTCATGAGCTGATCCATGGCCAGCCAGGCAAAATTCACGCTCATGATTTCGACGATGGGGCGGGCACCAATCATGGCAGCACCCACACCAATGCCGGTGTAGCTGTTTTCGGAAATAGGCGTATCAATAACCCGCTGTTCTCCATATTTGGCGAAAAGTCCTGAAGTCGCCTTGTAGGTACCGCCAGCGACACCAATATCCTCACCCATGGCAAATACCAGCGGGTCACGCGCCATTTCTTCATCGTGGGCACGCAGAATTCCCTGCCAATACATTAACTCAGCCATGGTTGTTGCCTCCTTCGGTATAGACGTAACGCGCTACATCCTCGACGCGCGGTTCCGGGCATTCAATAGCGTAACGCACCACTTCGTTCTCGATTTCGTCCTGAACCGCCTTGTCCATGGCATGGAATTCATCTTCAGTCACCACGCCGGCTTCTACCAGACGACGCTTGTAAATACCGATGGGGTCGCGCTGCGCCCATTCTTCCACTTCTTCCTTGCTGCGATAGGCACCGGAGTCAGACATGGAATGGCCGCGCAATCGATAGGTCATGAGTTCCAGGAAATAGGGCTTGCGTTGTTCGCGCACATAATTCACGGCTTTTTCGGCATGTGCCATGACAATATCAATGTCCTGCCCATCACATTGCGCTGCTTCGATGCCGTAAGGTGCCACGCGTTTGTACTGGTTGATTTCCACCGTCGAACGCTCAATGGCCGTACCAATGCCATACAGGTTGTTTTCGCAGATAAACAGCACCGGCAGGTTCCACAGGCTTGCCATGTTCATGGTTTCATGGAAGGTCCCCTGGTTGTTGGCACCATCCCCCAGAAAACAGATAGAGATTTCCTGACCACCGCGCAACTGGATCGCCTTGGCAAAGCCGGCTGCCAGCGGGAAGGGCCCGCCAACCAACGCGTAACCGCCCATAAAATGCACGTCTGGGTCGAACAAGTGCATGGAACCACCCCGGCCCTTGGAGCAACCGGCTTCCTTACCGAAAAGCTCGGCCATCAGCGCTTTGGGGTCCATGCCGGATTTGAGGGCATGAATGTGGTCCCGATACCCGGTCACCACATAATCAGAACCCGTTTGGGCCTTCTCCAAAACGCCAATCGCGCAGGCTTCCTCACCCGGATAAAGGTGTAAAAAACCGCCAATCTGACGTTCGTGATAAGCCTCCGCGCAGCGTTCTTCAAAGCGGCGGGCAAAAAGCATTTCACGCAACAGGCGCTTCTGGTCCGTGGCGTCCATGGTCCTCCCAGACAAAATAATGGACCGCGTCCGCAGACGTGGTCATAGTGAAAATTCAGCCAAAGTCATGGAGATGATGGCCTAGGCTACTGCAAAGCGTCAAGAGTAGTGGATATCGCGTGGGTCATTCCAGCGCCGTATCTTTAAAAAACCCGCTTGATAAAGACCAAGCGGGCCATCACAAAAAAGCGCAAACGGCCGTCATAAAACTTTATTTGACGGTAGTACGCACCATGACACTGGAATTGATTTCAACCCGCTGGTTTTTGAAACGACCAGCCGGGGTCGTGTTGGTAGCAATGGGATCTTCATAGGAGTAGCCTTTGACCATCATGCGATCCGCAGCAACACCCCGCTTTTCGAGATAACCGGCAACACTGCCCGCACGCGCCTTGGACAGCTTGTAGTTATAGGCATAACTTCCTGTTTTACTGCAATAACCATTAATATGCAGGGTGGCATCCGGGTGCATTTTGGCGAAACCGGCCACCTTATCGAGGACGCCAATATCCGACCCCATCAACTGCGCAGAACCGGTTTTGAAATTGATACCGGTAATGGTGATGGGCTTACTTTCCAGCACCGTATGCTCTACCGGGGCGATAGGTGCAGGCGGTGGTGGTGTCTGTGCAGAAACCACCGGGGCTACCGGAGCAGGACCAGCCGGGCAAGGTGTCACCTCATATAAACCACAGCCCGAGGCGGCAACAACGGCCCCCAATAGCAGTAACCTGGATAATTGCGCAGCATGTTTCATGTTTGGATTCTCCTGAACTCAAAATACGTTAGATGGAGAACCCCGCAGCAGCGAGGCTCCCTTTTGATGAAATGACCGATCAGAACATGAAGCCGGTTTCGACCATGCCACGCAGTTGATTAGTGTTGGTTCCCTCAGCGCCGGAGAAACCGAGTCCAGCAGGTGCGGAGGCAGTCACGTAAGAAAGTTCAGCGCGGGCGAAGAAACCACCACTCTGGTAGGTCGGGGTGAGGGTGATGGACCATGCGTGGGAATCGGATGGAAGCCCGGTGAGTGTTGCAGCCGCTCCGCTTGTCGCACCATTAGTCAACGGCCCACCAACCCGCAGATATTCCACTCGGGTACCGAGAGAGATTGTTTTAGTAAAGCTGTAATCAGCCAATAATGCTCCACCATAATTGTCGAACGCATGATTCACGCCCAACAACGGTGCAGTTGGCGTATGCATATACTGAAAATAAGGTTCAATCATCCATGGTCCCGAACTATATTCATATTCGACACCATAAATCTGGCTTTCATTACCTAAGGCACTATAAGCTACATCATTAGAACTTAGACGGGATTTCCCCAAAGAGCCTTGCGCATAAAAGCTGAGCGTATTGGAGCCGTTGATCGCATAACT
>NZ_JBYCKP010000004.1:0-9507 GCF_057473445.1 Acidithiobacillus sp. TH-A36
GGCCTGATTGTGGTGGACTTCATTGATATGGAGTCTCCCAAACATCAACGTGAAGTGGAAGGCAAGCTCAAGGAAGCCCTCAAGCTGGATCGGGCGCGGGTACAGCTCGGCCGTATTTCCCGCTTTGGTTTGATGGAAATGTCCCGGCAGCGGCTGGGAGCCAGCCTGGAAGAAGCTTCTACGGAACCCTGCCCGCGTTGTAATGGTACGGGCCAGATTCGCGGCTGTGAGGCAACCAGCATGCATGTGCTGCGCTTACTGCAGGAAGAATGCATGAAACCCGGGCCGGCTGAAGTGCAGTGTGAAGTACCGGTGGATGTGGCCGTTTATCTGCTCAACGAGAAACGTCTGCCGATTCTCGAACTTGAGGCAAAAACAGAAACCCGCATTGTCATCATTCCCAAGCCGGAGCTGGTAACCCCGCACTACAACATTGAGCGCACCCGCATGGAGGCGAGCGCCACGCGGACTTTGCCACAAAACCTGAACAATGCTTTACCCGCACGTCCCAGCCGTCCTGGTACCGAATCTGCGGCGCTGAGTCCGCTGACTGCACCACCACCACCCGATGTGCTGCCCCCGCTCCGCACCCCGGCGCCGGCAGCCAAAAGCAACAATACTGGCGGCAACAACAAACCTGCCGTGCCCGAAGAGGGGATTCTCGCCCGCCTGGTACGCGCTTTGGTATCGCGTTATGTCCCAGTGGACGCAGCTACCTTTCTGGCAGAAAGCAATGGCAGTGAAGCGCCGCCTGCTCCCGAAAGTGAAGTAGTCGAAGAAAATTCCGGCGAAGAAAACCGGGGCCGCCGTCGACGGCGCGGAGGTCGGCGGGCCAGAGCCCGGCGTTCCACCCAGGGTAATTCGGGAGAGAACGAAAACGCTCTGGAAACGGAGACCGGGGAAGCCACTCCGGAAACCACTCATGCAGCGCCTAAAGCAGCAGCCAAAACGCCGGCAAAGCCTGAACAGCCGGCGCCGCGTGAACTGCTGATCTATCCCGGGCCGGTTCCTGCCACGGACGACTGGCATCAAATGCTGGTAGCCACTCCGGTGAGTACAGCAGTGCTGACCGAGAGCCTCCCTACCGAGCCTGCCGTCATCGCAGCTGCCGAGGAAGCGCCGGCGGAAGCTCAGGAAGAAACCCGGGCGGAAACATCAGAAGCAGCGGAAATACAGCCTGATTCAGCTCCGGAAACCATGAGCGCCGCCACAGGGTCCGTCCTGACCTCTGATTCTGAAGCAGCAGAACTCTCGGCTGAGCCAGTGACCGGGCTGGCGGAACCTTCTGCCACCGAGAGTTCCTCGACAGCAGCTACTGTAACAAGTCCTGAAGACTGGCATTTGCCACTGTTTACTGAAACGGCAGTAACAAAGGCTGTTTCGGAAGGGGACGTTTCAGAAAGTCTTGAAGACCCCGGTCAGCAGTCCCTGCCACTGAACGACGATTAATTCGTAAAGCGGCTGCCGCCCGGCAATTCAGGCTCCATGCCGTCGCCAACTGGTGCCGGCAGGGCCATCTTCCAGAATAATTCCTGCAGCAGCCAATTCCGCACGAATGGCATCTGCGCCCGCAAAATCTTTTTTCTGGCGGGCGGCAAGGCGGGCCACTATGCGCTCTTCAATCCAGACATTATCGCTTTCATTGGAACCCCGGAAATAGCTTTCCGGGTCTTCCTGCAATATTCCCAGCATGGCTGCCAGTTCGCGCAGGAGGGTAGCCAAGGGTGCTGCCACTTCGCTTTGCTCATCTCGCAAGCGATTGATTTCCCTAGCAAGGTCAAAAAGGGTGGCGAGGGCTGCCGGAGTATGAAAGTCATCACTCATGGCGTTATGAAAGCGCTCCCGCCATTCACTGCCCAATTCGGGCACAATTTGGCGCGCTGGCATGCCGCGCAGTGCCGTGTATAGGCGCGTCAATCCGGCACGGGCCTGCTCCAGCCCTTCTTCACTATAATGCAAGGGACTGCGATATTGGCTGGAAAGAATAAAAAAGCGCAGCACTTCGCCTGAAAAAAGAGGCAGAAGCTCGCGCACCGTTAAAAAATTATTCAAGGACTTGGACATTTTTTCGTCATTGATGCGCACAAAGCCGTTATGCATCCAGTAGTGGGCAAAAGCGCACCCTGCCCCCTGGGATTGGGCAATTTCATTTTCATGGTGCGGAAACTGCAAATCGGCGCCGCCACCATGAATGTCAAAAGTGCAGCCCAAGGCATCTGCAGACATGGCCGAACACTCTATATGCCAGCCGGGCCGACCCTCACCCCAGGGTGAAGACCAGGAGGGTTCATCGGGCTTGACCGATTTCCAGAGGGCAAAATCCAGGGGATCGCGTTTATCTTCGCCCAACTCCACGCGCGCGCCCGAATTGAGTTCATCTATGGATTTACCCGAAAGCTTGCCATAGTCAGGGAAACTGCGCACGGCGTAATACACATCGCCGTTGGCAGCTGCATAGGCATGTCCCCGTTCAATCAACTCGGCAATCATGTTTTGCATGGCACCCACATGCTCCGTAGCACGCGGCTCCAGGTCCGGCTTCTGGCAGAGCAAGGCCGCTTCATCGGCATGCATGGCCTCAATGAAACGCGCGGTCAGCGCCTGAATAGACTCGCCCTGTTCCAGAGCACGACGGATAATCTTGTCGTCAATATCGGTAATATTACGCACATAGGTCACTTTCATGCCCCGTGCCCGTAAATAACGCACCACCGTATCAAAAGTGACCATGACCCGGGCGTGACCCAGATGACAGTAGTCATAGACTGTCATACCACAAACATAAATACCCACCTGCCCCGGCGTTGCCGGTTCCAGAATGGTCTTGTCACGCTGCAGGGTGTCGTAAAGAATGATGGACGGCAGGGATGGCGACATTAATTTCTCGCTTCAGATAATACGCTGGCGGCAGTACGCAGGCGCTGTTGCGCGCGCTCCATACCGATTAAAGGCAGAAGAGCTGCCAGTTCGGGACCATGACTGCGTCCTGTCAAGGCTGCCCGCAGGGGCATAAACAAGGATTTTCCTTTTAATCCACTTTCCTGCTGCAGGGTTTTGGTCCAGATCCGGTAATCTCCGGCTGACTGCTGGAGGAGCACCGCAGCCAACGGCCAGAATTCCGCCGGAGTTTCTGCAAGGGCGGCAAGTGCTGCGTCATCTTTTTCCAATTCAGCAAATGCCTCATCGGCAAAGCAACGTCTTGCCCAATCCACGGCCTCTTCGGGAAACAGCACGTTGGCGCGCACTGCTGCGACAAACTGTATTGGCAGATTTTCATCTTCACTAACAGTCTTCAACATTTTTTCCAATAAACGATTTTCAATATTGGATGAATTGGCAGCGAGCAGCCACTCCCACAGCTGTGCATCGCTCAACGCCTGCAGAGCCAGACGCTGCCAATGCTGAAGCTGAGCGACATCAAAATGCCCCGGCGCACGGCTTATTTTTTCCACCGAAAAGCCCGCAGCCAGAGCCTGATCATCCAGCAAATCAGTTTCCGCGTAGTGATGACCGAGACGGGCCAGATAATTTCGCACGGCTGCCGGGAGATAACCCTGCAATTGCAGATCACGCAAACTGGCCGCGCCGTGGCGTTTGGACAGGGGCTGACCATCACTACCCAGCAGAAGGGGCAGATGGGCATATTCGGGTATGGGCAAATCCAACGCCTGCAAAATCAGAACCTGACGCGGGGTATTGCTGAGATGATCCTCTCCGCGCAACACCAGATTCACCCCCATAAGGGCGTCGTCCAGCGCATTGGCGAAGAAAAAGGCCGGGCTGCCATCACTGCGGCGAATGACAAAATCACCCAGATCAGCCAGGGCATAGCTGCGCTCACCCCAAACCCGGTCGGGCACGATCAACATTCCCGAGTCAGGTACCCGATAGCGCAACACCGGCTGGATACCCCTGGCTTCAAGCTCACTGCGCTGCTCCGCATTCAAATGCCGACAACGTCCGCCATAGCGCGGTGGCTTGCCAGAGGCCCTTTGCACCGCCCGTTCTGCGGCCAGATCCTCGGCACTGCAATAACAAGGATAAGCCTGTCCTGTTTCCAGCAGAGCTTCGTAGTATTTTTGATAAATATCCAGGCGTTCCATCTGCCGGTAAGGACCCACCGGGCCGCCTATGTCGGGGCCTTCATCCCAGTTCAGACCCAGCCAGCGCAGGTCTTCCAACAGAGCTTTTTCATAAATTTGCGGTGAGCGGGACTGGTCTGTATCTTCCAGCCGCAGAACGAAACGACCCGCAACAGCCCGTGCTGCCAACCAGGCAAACAAGGCGGTGCGGGCATTTCCCAGATGAAGATAGCCGGTGGGGCTCGGGGCGAAGCGACTCTTTAGATTCATGGTGGTATAGTATTGCGCCATAAGCCGTCTCGCAATGACAAAACGGCAACAGGATACTTGGTAAAAGGCAGTCTCCCCTCTCTTTTGCCAAGCATTCAGGAAATGGAAGAAACAGCATGGCTCAAACCGGCAGCCCCCGTGCGCGTGGCAAGGCACCCAAACGTCCTCGTTATGGACGCTGGGTTTTATTGATCATCGCGCTGATCATCATCAACATTTTCATTGGTATCAGCATTTATGTGTATCGCATCTGGGAAACCCTGCCGCCCGTTCATGAACTGAAAGAATGGCATCCCGATGAACCCCTGCGGATTTATGCGGCGGACGGGTCGTTGCTCCAGGAAGTCGGTCCGCAAATGCGCTATGCCCTGCCCATTGACCAGATTCCGGTCAAATTGCAGGAATCTTTCATATCTGCAGAGAACGCCCGTTTTTACAGTAATAATCCACTGTACTATCCGGTCAGCTATCCGGGCATCATACGTGCGGCGCTGGTCGACCTGATCCATATGTCTCCTGTACAGGGGGCCAGCACCATCCCCGAGCAGGTTGCCCGTAATTTTTACCTTACGCCACAAAAAACCATCACCCGTAAAATTGCGGAAATTTTACTGGCTTACAAACTGGCGGACCACTTCAGTCACAAACAGATTCTGGAACTGTATCTCAATAAAATTTATCTGGGTCAGGGGGCCTACGGCGTTCAGGCTGCCGCCCGCACGTATTACGGCAAGAGTGTCGAACAACTGACATTGGGGGAAATGGCCACCATTGCCGGACTCCCGCCAGCACCCTCGGTACTGAATCCAGTCATGAATCCGGATCTTGCCAAAAAACGCCGCGCTTATGTGCTGAAGCGTCTGGTCAATCGCGGTTATATTACCAGGGCTGAAGCCGCCAAGGCCAATGCTGAACCTGTTCTTTCCCGCTTCCATGCCCAGGCTTCAGATAGTGCTCCTTACGTCACCGACTGGATCGCAAGCTGGCTGACCCAGCAATTTGGCAGTGATTTCACCTATCGCTCAGGACTCAAGGTCTACACCAGCATCATTCCCAAAGATCAGATTGCCGCCAACGAAGCCGTAGCCGTAGGACTGGAAAACTACGATATGGGACTTTCCAGCATGGACCCGAAAATCTATCGTGGGCCTGTTGCCCGTTTGAGTGGCGATGCCCTGCAAACGGCCCTTACCGGACAGCGTCCCGATGCCCTCCCGCCTCATGACCCGGCCAACCTGAAATGGGGGGTAGTCATCACTGCCAATAGCAAAACGGCTACGGTTTCACTGGAGGGCAAGAAAAACATCACCATGACCCTGCGTGATGTGCGCTGGGCCCGTCTGCGTTTCAACAGTCCCCTGCCCAGTCAGGTCGATAGTGTTTTACATAGCGGCGACCTGATCTGGCTGCGTCCCTACGTTCATGCGATGACCGCTGGGGCCGGGCAGGAATGGGGTGCCAATGTCTGGTCTTCTGCCGGAAAGGATCCGGGATGGCAGCTTACCCAGATTCCCAAGGTACAGGGCGCGCTGGTCAGTCTCGACAGCCGCAACGGCGCTATTCACGCCATGGTGGGTGGGTTCAGCTACGAACTCAGCCACTTTAATCGTGCGGTATTTGCCTATCGGCAACCCGGCTCAGGTTTTAAACCTTTTGTCTATGCTGCAGCCATGGATGCACCGGCACTGCTGGCATCCGGTCAAAGCACTTACATGACGCCCCAGACCCCCATACCGGATACCCCTCTGTCCATCACCCTGCCCGATGGGCAGGTTTATGCGCCGACCAACTACAGCAAGCAGTTCTCGAACACGCCCATACCGGTATGGTCCAATCTGGCGTACTCCCACAACGTCCCCAGTGTCCGCATTTTGATGGATATTGGCATCCCCTACGCCGCCCAGTATGTGCAGCGTTTTGGGTTTCCTGCCAAGCAGGTTCCAGAGGTACCTTCCATGGTCCTGGGTGCCGGAGATTACAGCCCGCTGCAAATGGCCAGAGCCTATTCGGTATTTTCCAGCGGTGGTTTTCTACCCCACCCTTATCTTATTACCAAAATCGTCAATGGTCGGGGAACCCAGATTTCCTTGCTGAACTGCCCCATGGGTTATGCTCCCCCATCCCAACAGACAGCCATACCGCCAGGCGTCGCCTATTTGATGACGCAAATGATGCAGCAGGTCATTAAAATTGGTACGGGTGTGGCAGCGCAAAGCCTCGGACGTAATGACATTGCCGGCAAAACCGGTACCACCAACAATGAAAACAACGCCTGGTTCAATGGTTTCAGTCCACGCATGACCACCAGCGTCTGGGTGGGTTATGACGACAACCATACCATGGGACGCTGGGCCGCCGGGGCACGGGAAGCCTTGCCGATCTGGATTCACTATATGCGTACTGCCATGGCGGGAAATCCGGCGACAGGCTTTTTCCGTCCCCCTTCGGTCACCGGGCCTACCATCAGTGGCGGCAGCAACATCATCGGGGTCAGTGATTATCTGGCGGGTTACCCCCCCATTGCGACCACTTCTTCAACCGCTTCGACAAACAGTAGTGCGGGAACCGATATGGGGAGCAAATTGATGGATACCATCAAGAACCTGTTCTGAGGAACGCCGCTTGGTTTATCTACCCTATGAGGCTACAGGATGACCATTACGATTGTCTGGTTGCGCCGGGATCTTCGTCTCGCTGATCATCCGGCCTTGTGGGAAGCCTCCCAGGAAGGAGCAGTAATACCGCTGTATATTCATGATGCTGATGCGCAGGCTGGTGCTGCCGAGCTCTGGTGGCGGCATCATAGTCTGCAACAATTACAGGAAGCGCTTGCCCGGCATGGTTTACCTTTACTGCTCAGACGTGGGAAACCTCTGCAGATTTTGCAGGAAATCATTGCCGAAACTTCGGCGCGAGCAGTTTTCTGGAATCGCCGCTATGATCCTGCTGGAATAGCTCAGGATACTGCCATCAAGGCCGAGTTGCGCAGCCAGGGTATTGCTGTGCGCTCGTTTACGGGTGATTGCCTGGTTGAACCCTGGCTGCATCATCACGACAAGAAACCCTATAAGGTTTTTACACCTTTCTGGAAAAGCCTCCTGGCTCGCTTCAGCATTGCGCCAGCATTACCAGAACCCGATTTTTCGCCTTTACCGCATGAACTGACCCAAAACCTGGTAACTGAAACTCTGGCAGATTGGCATCTGCTTCCGCAAAAACCCAATTGGGCTATTCGTTTTTCGGAATTCTGGGCCCCCGGTGAAACCGGCGCCAAAAACAGACTTCAGCAATTTTTGGATGAATCACTGGTGAACTACAGTGAGGGGCGGAATTTTCCTGCTCAAAATTCCGTATCCCGACTTTCTCCGCACCTGAGTCATGGTGAACTCAGTCCTCGTCAGATATGGCAGGAAACGCGTTTTTACCTGCGGCAACATCCTGAGCTTACGGATGAAGGGGAGCATTTTTTGCGGGAATTGGGCTGGCGGGAGTTTTCCTGGCATTTACTGTTTCATTTTCCGCAGTTGCCGGACACCCCATTGCGTCCGGAGTTTGCCGAGTTTCCCTGGCAAAAAGATGCGCTTTTGCTGGAGCGTTGGCAGTCTGGACAAACGGGTTATCCGATTGTCGATGCAGGCATGCGCGAACTTTGGCAGAGTGGCTGGATGCATAATCGGGTCCGGATGATTTGCGCGAGTTTTCTCATCAAGGATCTTCTGGTCTCCTGGCAACAGGGAGAAGCCTGGTTTTGGGATACCCTGGTGGATGCGGATCTGGCTAATAACAGCGCATCCTGGCAATGGGTTGCCGGTTCGGGTGCAGATGCAGCTCCCTATTTCCGGATTTTCAACCCGGTATTACAGGGAGAAAAATTTGATCCCGAAGGAAAATATCTGCGCCGTTGGATTCCGGAATTATCCGCTCTGCCCGATCGCTTTATTCACCAGCCTTGGGCGGCAGATCAGGACCTTCTTAAAAAGGCAGGGGTCGTTCTGGGAGACAATTATCCTCAACGGCTCATTGATCACCATGAAGCCAGACAGCGGGCCCTGGATATTTTCGAGAAACTGAAGAAAAATCATCTGGCAAAACCTGATGATTTATAATCCAATAAAAATATAATACCGTATTAATATAATGAACCAGATAACCATCCAAAAAGGTTTTGTTGAACTTTTGAGATTATCTACTACTCTTAATAGGAGACATTCATTCAATTTGGATGTTGATTATTGCAATTTCATGACGAAAAAACGGAGGGAACATTGATGAAGCCTCATGTTGTCGTTCTTGGTGGTAATTTTGCCGGTCTCGGTTCAGCCCAAAAAGTACGTGAGTTATGTGGAGAGTCGGTGCGTATCACCGTTATTGATCGCAAAAATTTCTTGCTATTTGTGCCTAATGTTCCTGCTGAAGTTTTTGAGGATCGCGATCCCAGTAAAACCCTGGCAATGGATATAGCCAGCACTCTGGATGAAGATGATATCGGTTTTATTCAGGCCGAAATCAAAGCCATTGACCCGGATGCCAAGCGTGTGGATTTTGTGCCAAATGAGCGCCCCGGTGCGGCACCCGAAAGTCTATCTTATGACTATCTGGTGGTGGCCGTGGGCAATCGTCTGGCTTATGACAAAATTGAAGGATTTGCCGAACACGGTCATACGGTCAGTGATTTTTATTACGGTAACAAATTGCGTCATTTCCTGGCCCACGAGTACAAAGGTGGCCCGGTAGCCATTGGTTCTGCCCGTTTCCATCAGGGCGATGGGACCAAAGACGTCAAACTGTATGGTGGTCATGCTTTCCCCAGTGCTGAAGCAGCCTGTGAAGGCCCGCCCGTCGAAACCATGTTGTCCATGGCTACCTGGTTAGGTCAGCATGGCAAGGGCGGTCCCGATAAAATCACGGTGTTTACCCCAGCGGCACTGATTGCTGAGGATGCTGGTGAAAAAGTAGTGGGCAAGCTCCTCGAAATCGCCGGGGGGATGGGTTTCAATTATGTCAATGAAGCCAAGGATATTACCCGTATTACCAAAGACGGTGTGGAACTGGCCAGCGGCAAAAACATTGAAGCCGAATTGAAAATTGTTTTCCCGGACTGGGTTCCCCATGATTTCATGAAAGGCCTGCCTATCAGTGATAATGAAGGCTTTGT
>NZ_JBYCKP010000005.1:0-7141 GCF_057473445.1 Acidithiobacillus sp. TH-A36
AAGTGCGGGCTGCGTGGAAATGCCGGATAAAGCGGCGCATCAAATTTTTAGTACTATCCACTATGGTTCTGTCGTTACGGTGAGCAAACGGTTGCGGCAGGCTGAGCAAGTTCCGGGTTCCAACCTATCGAAAAAAGTGCACAAAAAGTGGCCGGCCTGAGATCATGAGGGACTGGTGGAGAAATGTGTCGCGTGCAAGAACGGATTCACACGGTGGGTCCTGTCTATGTGCCGTTTTGAGAAGTTCACTCGTATCGTCCAGGGTAGCGCTCGGCCTCTGGGCTTAACGTAGAAGTGGGCGGTTTATCAGCATCATTTTTTGCCATATTTCAGCATCATATTTTTACCACGCGACTTCGTTGAGAATGAATATTCAACCGACTGATAGATTGAATCAATTTACGGAATAGGGGTCCGGTCATGGGTAAACCATTTTAACGCTGTTTTCTGCTAAAACTGATAAATCTCAGACACTGTTTGACAACATCACGGAGCGCACAATTAATTTTCACATCGGCAAGGCCATGGCCAAGCTAAATGCCGTCAACAAGACCGCTGCCGTTCTTCGAGCGGCCATGCTGGGTCTCCTGTAATTCTACTTGACTTGACCAACTATACCGTCTCATGGCTTCCTCACTCATGGTTTTTCCTACGCTGGTTCTCTACCACCTGGAGGCAATATTGGAAGATTCCGCCTAATATTGGAATTTCCCAGTAGGAATTCTCGCGGAGTGTTCTCGAAGTGCTGCGGGAACCTCTGGAGTCCGGCGAAATCCATATTTCCAGAGCCGCCCGGCAAAGCACCTTCCCGGCGCGTTTTCAGTTGATTGCCGCCATGAATCCCTGCCCCTGCGGCAATCTCGGTAACCCCCACCAGGCCTGTGTATGCACCCCAACCCAAATTTCCCAGTATCGCAGCCGTCTTTCCGGCCCCCTGCTGGATCGTATGGATATCCAAATAGAAGTACCGAGTCTTCCGGTAGAACTCCTGCAAAAAGCGCCAGAAGGCGAAAATTCTGCCTACTGGCGCGAGCGGATCAGCGCGGCCATAAACCGACAGTGGCAACGACAGTCCTGCCGCAATGCCCAACTGCAGGGTGAAGCGTTGGACCAGTATTGTGCGCTACAGCCCGAGGGCGCCCGCTTACTGACGCGTGCCGCTGACACCCTGCATCTTTCCGCCCGTGGTTACCACCGCGTTTTACGTCTGGCCCGCAGCATTGCCGATCTGGAAGAAAGCGCCACAATCAGCCTGCAGCATCTGGCCGAGGCCATCCAGTACCGGCGACTGGCGCAAACCCTTGCTTTCTAGACAAGCTACAACCCGTTTATCCTAAAAACGGCAGTTAATTCTGCTGAATAGTCGCAGCCAAGAGCTTACCCAGTCCTGCCGGAGCCTCTACCAATAGATCTCAATCTCTACACAGAGTGGGTGCCTTATCAAGGAAGGTGAAGCGGAAAAGTTTGTAACCCACACACCTAGATACGTTACATAATAATATACATGATTTTATTATAATAAAATAATTATATTAGAATTTTCTGGAAAATTCATTTTACTCAACCACTAAGATAACCAAATCAACCCACAGAATATGGCATGATTTTTGCTAAACTATCGTACTCTTCCCATCGGAAGGCGTATTTTTAAGGTAACGTCCCAACAATATTGGGGTAATTCTAAACATAAACCCATTTTATCATCTAACATTTAGGAGCACTCGAAATGACTGGAATTTTTGCTAGCGCAAAGGGAAGTCTCGGTAGCGTTCTCGCCGATCTGGTGAGTTCAGTAGGACAGCTACTGGGTGGAATCACCAATCAAGGCGGGGGCACGCAGGTGCAAGTTGGTACTGCCGCCTCGGTCTCCATCAATGCCCCAAGTCACACTGGCAACCTTGTCCAGGCTGACGCCAACACGGCTCAAGGCAGCACTGGCGAAACACTCAGCGCTGATGTACAGGGCTTGCTCGGTGGCTTAGTCGGCGGAGTAGTCGGCGATCTGGGCGATCTTCTGGGTGGTGTTACCGGCCAGGACTCAGGTTTTGCTTTATCCGTAGGCAGCTTGGTATCTATCGGCATCAACCAGAATCCTGCGGAAGCTTCTCTGCTCTCACTCGGTATTAACACCATGAGTAGTTCTTCCCTATCTTCTGGAAGCTCCAGCAGTTTGGGTGGTCTGTAAAAATTGTTTCAGATGTAGAAGTTGTAACAGGACAAAGGTAAATCATGCCGTTCGTATGGCAATCGGTTGGTCTCCTTCATCCTTGATTTGGCAGCCACTTCCGCTGAATAGTCTTAACCAGGAGCCTGCTCAATCCTGCCGGACCGTGGCTGCTGTTTTTTAGAATTATGTGCTAGGGTTTGGTAATTTGGCTTCAAGGAGCAACCATGTACGGTGCCAGTCCCTTCGCAGGTTTAAGCAATCCCTTGGTGTTGCTGGCTTTATCTGGAGGCTTGCTATTTGTCGGGATAGTGGTTTTTCTGTTGACGCGCAAATAAGCGCTACGACCGGTCACAACAGCCATCAATCCTGCCGCGCCGACTCCTGCGGGTTTGCGGAAACCTGGGCAGCGGCTGGCAGGGCTGTTTCAAGCTGGGCAATATGGGCCATGCGCGCAAAATAGGTCTTGGCCTGTTGCGGGTTTTTGCGCACACCCAGGCCTTCTTCGTAAGCAAGACCCAGGTCAAAATCAGCACGGGCCAGACCCAATCCTGCAGCTTTACGGTACCAATGGAGGGTTTCTGGCCAGCCTTTATGGACGGTGACTTCCTTGCGGGTGATCAGCGGTGAATAGAGAGTCCCCAGATAAAATGCCGCCTTGGCATCATGCCCACGGGCGAGGGTCTGCAATTGCGCTAAAGCGACCGGATCAGACTCGGCCTGATTGCGCAATGACTCCAGGTCCTGAGCAGCCGCTGCCAGGGGCCAAGTCAGCAGCATCAGGACCATCAGGGTGGATTTTTTCATCCGTGCAATCTCCTTTTGTCTGCAAGCTCAGGTATCCGCATGCTCCCGGGTGGCATGGAAGATTACCTGCGGCCAGCGTTCCATGGTCAAATCCAGATTCACCCGCGAGGGGGCCAGATAGGCAAGGCGCCCCCCCGCATCTTCAGCCAACTGATCTTCATGCTTGCGGGTGAATTCCGCCAGGATTTTGGCATCCTCACATTGAATCCAGCGAGCCGTCTGGACGGTAACCGGATCAAAAATGGCTTCCACCGCGTATTCAGTTTTCAGGCGCTCTGCCACCACATCAAATTGCAGCACGCCCACTGCCCCCAGAATCATATCACCACCCTGCAGTGGCTTGAAAACCTGGGTCGCGCCCTCCTCTGCCAACTGCTGCAGGCCTTTTTGCAGCTGCTTGGCCTTGAGCGGATTGCGCAGCCGCACCCGCCGGAACAATTCCGGCGCAAAATAGGGTATTCCCGTAAATTGCAGCGCTTCGCCCTGACTGAAGCTGTCACCAATCTGAATGCTGCCATGGTTATGCAGGCCGATGATGTCCCCTGCATAGGCGTCTTCCACCAGCTCTCTTTCCTGGGCCAGAAAAGTGATGGGATTATGCACCTGAATATCACGCCCTATACGCAGATGCTTGATTTTCATGCCACGCTGAAAATGACCGGAACAAACCCGCAAAAACGCTACCCGATCGCGATGCTGGGGATCCATATTGGCCTGTATTTTGAAAACAAAGCCGCTGAAAGCCTGTTCATCAGGTTGCACCGCACGGCCAGTGGTTGGTCGTGGGCGCGGCGAGGGTGCCCAGTCAATCAGGGCTCCCAGTAATTCCCGGACGCCGAAATTGTTGATGGCAGAGCCGAAAAATACCGGAGTCTGCTGTCCCGCCAGAAAATCTTCCAGTGAAAACGGATTGGAAGCTGCCCGCAGCAGTTCCACCTGTTCCCGCAACTCGGGCATTTCCTCAGGAAAGCGCCGGTCCAGCTCCGGATTATCCAGGCCAGATATACATTCCAGCTGATGCTCACGGGTTTCCTCACCGGGGGCGAACACCAGTACTTCATCCCGCAACAGGTGGTAGACCCCCCGGAAACGCTTGCCCATACCAATCGGCCAGGTGACAGGGGCACATTGAATGCCCAGCACCGACTCCACTTCATCCATCAGTTCCGTAGGATCCCGGCTTTCGCGGTCAAACTTGTTCATGAAGGTGATGATGGGCGTATCGCGCAACCGACACACTTCCAGCAATTTGATGGTCTGGGCTTCCACACCATTACCGCCGTCAATGACCATCAAGGCCGAATCCACGGCCGTCAGCACCCGATAAGTATCTTCGGAGAAGTCCTGGTGACCGGGCGTATCCAGCAGGTTGATCACGTGATCCGCATATTCAAACTGCATCACGGAACTCGCCACGGAAATGCCGCGATTTTTTTCAATAGCCATCCAGTCACTGGTAGCATGGCGGCTACTTTTACGCGCCTTGACGGTCCCTGCCAGTTGAATGGCACCGCCAAACAACAACAGTTTCTCCGTCAGGGTGGTTTTACCCGCATCAGGATGGGAAATAATGGCAAAAGTCCGGCGCCGTTGAATAGCCTCCAGAAAGGCATCCACTGACGGAACCAGTGCTTCAGGTGAGGAAGACATAAGCTTTTTTAACCTTCTTTGAAAAAATGTACATCGCGAACCAAAGACATGGACAAAACCAGAGCATCTTCGCGACCCTCGGTATTTCGATAATAATTCAAGCGCACCCCGATTTCATGAAAACCCGCCGAGCGGTACAACTGCTGGGCGGCCGTATTGGATACCCGGACCTCCAGAAAGGCGCGTTCCGCACCCAATTGCCCGGCACGCGACAAAAGGTGCATGAGCATTTTACGCCCATAACCCCGGCGGCGCTGTGTCGGACTCACCCCCAGATTCAGCACATGGGCTTCAGCGGCTCCGGTAGACAGGACACCAAAGGCAATCAGGAGATCCGTTTCATCCTTCAACACCCAGGCATCATATCCGGCCTGCATACAATCCCGGAATATGCCCCGCGTCCAGGGTCCAGGGGAAATGTGCGACTCCAGTGCCGCCACCGCATCCAGATCTCCCGCCTGCATCGGTCGCAACTTCATTTTTGTTGGTCCTGGGGCAGAAAGGGCCGGATATAATGGGGTTCGAGCTGGTCAGGACGACAACCGTCTTCGCCTCTGAGATGACGGGCCAGTGCCAGACGCAGAACCGCTTCTGCCTGCGGATAGGCGTCTTCCGTCCACCCCAGGACGTTATTCTGCTGCCATTCAGAATGATACAGGGGCCAAGCGCTACCCAGCCCCCAATACCCGCCCTCATGGGGCCAGGCCACTGCCCCGGGCGGGCAAACGCGCTCCTCGCCCTGCAACACTGGCAGCCCGGTACGCTCATCCTGCACATAGACAGCGGCATAGACCTCGCCTTTACGCGCATCCAGGGCCGTCAAAACCGATGGCTGAACGGTCGCTGCCGCCAACGCCTGCAAACTGGAAACCGGATATACGGGTAACCCCCGCGCCATCGCCAGAGCCTGCGCGGTACTGACCCCAATACGGACACCGGTAAAGCCGCCGGGTCCGACCCCGCAGGCGATGGCGTCCAGATCGCCAAGAACCAGTCCGGCACGCTGCAATATCCTGCTGATCATCGGCAACAATAACTGGCTGTGGGCATTGGCCGCCACCTGACACTCTTCAACCACCCCTGCAACGCCATTCACGGCGACCGAGCAGGCTTCGGTAGCCGTATCTATCGCGAGAACAATCGGATCACTCATGACAGCGATGCCTTCCAGAACTGCTGCACGGCCTCCAGATCGCTCACGCGCCGCATGGGTGGCAAACTTTCCAGAAAAATCTTGCCATAAGCTTTGCTGCGCAGACGCGGATCGCAGAGCATGAGCACACCACGATCAGTTTCCGAGCGTATCAGGCGCCCTACGCCCTGGCGCAAGGCAATGACGGCCTGGGGTATTTGCAGTTCGCGAAAGGGGTCACCGCCCGCTGCCTGACATTGTTCGGTACGCGCGCGCAAAATCGGATCAGATGGGCTGGCAAAAGGCAGTTTATCAATAATGACCGAGGACAGAGCCTCTCCCTGCACATCCACACCTTCCCAGAAACTCGCCGCGCCCAGCAACACGGCATTGCCCAGACTGCGGAACCGGTCCAGCAAGCGCGAACGCGGCATGCTGCCCTGTACCAGCACGGGAAACCCAAGTTGGCGGGGCAGAAAGGATGCAGCCTCCTGCAGGGCGCGATGACTGGTAAACAGGATAAAAGTCCGCCCGGCACTGGCCTCAATGACTGGTATGGCAGCCTGCAAACACGCCGTCGTATAACCGGGATGACTGGGCTCAGGCAGGCCAGAGGGTAAATACAGTAACGATTGGCGGGCATAATCAAAAGGTGAAGCGGCATTGAAAGTCTGTGCGCCACTAAGACCCAGCGCCCGCTCGGTGACCGTAAAACTGTCTCCCACCCGCAAGGTAGCACTGGTCAACACCAGTGCCTCAATAGGCTCCAGCAGATATTTTTGCAGCGGTCCCGCCACATCCAGGGGGGTGGCGTGTAACTGCACGGTTCGCGTTCGCTTTTCCTGCCAGAACACCATTTCCGGGGCATTATGCAGCAGAAAAAACTCGACGCTGGCCAGCAGCGCCGCGCCCCGTTCCGCACATTGTTCCAGTCCCTTGCCTCGGGCGGAGGCCTGCTGAAGGGCTTGCAGTAACGTAAGTCCAGCCTGACGTAAATGGATAAAAGCCGCCTCTTGGGGAGACCCTGGTGTCAGTGCCCACTGAGTCCGGTCCTCACCAGCCCCAAGGGCAGTGCGCCAGGCACTGGTCGCCGTCTCCACCCCGGCGGCGGCCAGCAGTAAAGGCGCGTCATCTGACGCTTCGCCAAGGGCTTCCGCACGACTGTCCCGGGCCCAATCCCACAACTGGAGACTGCTGAGTTGCCGCCCAAAGTAGCGGCCCGCCAGGTCAAAAACCTGATGGGCCTCATCCAGCACCATCGCTTCCACCCGGGGCAGCAGGTCTCCCATACCATTGGCCTTGAGTGCCAGATCGGAAAAAAGCAGGTGGTGGTTCACCACCAGCAGATCGGCTTCCTGGGCCTTGCGCCGCGCTTCCACGACATGACA
>NZ_JBYCKP010000006.1:0-2614 GCF_057473445.1 Acidithiobacillus sp. TH-A36
GGCAAGCTGAGATCGGGCAAAGGGGTTTGCGTCATGCGTGGATTTTTTCCGGTAATGAGCACCGGTCGGCCCGCATCCTCCAGGGGCAAACTATGGATGCCGGCATAGCGCGAAGTGGGATCCAGAAATAAATGATAAGCGGGCACATACACCAGAAAATGACCAAAGGCAAAGGGATCCACAGCAGGATAGGGGTGAAAGCGCGCGGAGGTGGAAATCATGGCCGGTACTGCTTCAATATGGAGGGCGCCTAGCAGGGTGCAGAGTAATACCGCATTGGCATTACTGTCGCCGACTCCGCGTTGCAGGGTGCTGCCCGCGCTGGGTGGCGTAAAGCCGGCGTTGGCGTAGTTGATGGATACCGAATGAATGTTTTTTTGCAACCAGTGATAAATGACCTTGACCGCATCCAGCCCTGTTGTCCCATGCGCAATATGTTCAGCGGCTTTTTGCAATTCCGGGGTCATTTGCATGGCGGGGGTGGCAAGCTGATTGTAAGCCGTGGCGACTTCAGTCCAGTGTTCTGCCGTCGAAATCACCGCCAGGGGCGCATATTGGGTCAGTGCCGGACTACCCAGTGGTGGGTAGGAAACCTTACTGAGGCTGGTTTCAAAAGACCGGCTGGCCGCATTTTTAGCGTGACTGATGGACACGGCATGCCAGGCATCCCCCTGCCGGGCAGCATAGAGTTTTTGCGCGGCAGGGGTGTGCAAAATGATTTGTGCCTTGCTGACAGGCACATTGGGGGCCAGGAGCGTGCTGATGGCGTAGATACCCGGCAAATAGGGATGATCATAGTGGATAGTGTAGCGGATGTGCAGCTTATCTCCGGGCGCTACCGCCGGAAAGACCACACTCTGGATGCGACCATCACTTAAAAAAGGCGCACTCAGGGCATCCGGGCTGGATTGGGTATAAATGGCATCGGCCGGGACGGGATGTTTAATGCCCGAAGCTGTTTCCGTATAGGCTTCGAGTATGTGCACCCGGGCAAAGTTGGCTGGATAGCCAATTTGCATCTGGGATTGTGACTGTACGCCAGCCATGGTCAGCGGTTGAATCACCCGGTCAATGCTGTCGGTATAGGCACCGTTTTTCTGGACGCTCAGTTCCTGACGCAGGAGTAACACCTGATAATTCACCTGGGCGGGTTCCCGGGCAAAAGCCGGGTTGGCGCTGACAGTCAGCAGGATAAAACCGGCAGTTAATAAAGCCGCTTTGGGAGTGAGATGACGGGTCATATGCAGGTTTCCTGAACTCATTGGCGAACAAGGATAATCGGGCTTTGCTGCGCGGCATAATCCAGTTTCAGGAGCGTGCGCAAGGCCGGATATTGCTGAGGGTTGTACACGACCCGCTGGAGTTGCAGTGTGTAGTGTACGATGACGCTGTGTTCTTGCTGGGTGAGGTTATAAGTGAAACTTCCCGCCTGATTATGGAGCTGCTGTGCGGGCGGCAGATATTGGACCTGATAACCCTCGGGCAGATGAATAGTCGTTGTCCAGTGGATGCCACCGAGGTAGGTGGTGACGGGATGTTGACGCTGCAGCGGGCCAATGACCCGGGTCAAGGCTTCCATGGGTCGGGCGGTGGCGGAAAGGCCGGGGGTCAGATAGGGACCGGAGGGAATGGGAAAACTGATATGATCGCCAACATGGGTGTAAGCCACAGTATGCCAATGAGCGGTAACGGCAAAGGGCTGGTCGAGAATATCCGGATTGCCTGGCACAAAGGTGCCACTCCCGCCCCCATCCGGCAGCAGCAGGGTATTCATTACCCGGTGATAGGCTGAGGGCGGAATGGAGGCGAAGGTTTGCCGATACATCCAGGCCCACCAGCCTTTGGTCTGCATTTTGGCAATCCCGCTCAGGTCACCATTTTGGTGCAGGGTCAGATCGGCTGCATAGTCCAACTGATTGGCATCGGGCTCGGCACCAGGGGTGGTTACTACCCGGGGATGCGGACCAGTGACAATGCTGGGTTTGTCGCGTTCACCAATAGCCAGCTGCCCCGGTGTTTCGTAGGTGCCGGTACTGTCCAGAAAAAGATGACGCTGCGGGGCATAGTCGATGGCGTGATTAAACCAGAAAGGAGTGGGCAGCGGCGGCAGGGTGAACACATTATTCCAGTTGATTAATGTTGGATAAAGCTTGAAGCCTCTGGCATTGAAAAGCGCCTGCAGCAGGGTGGCGTGGGCCTTGCAGTCCCCATAGCGGGTTTCCAGGGTTTTGCTGGCCGAGATGGGCACATAACCGCCGACACCCAATTCCAGACCTACATAACGAATATGGTGGGAGTCCCAGGTATACAGGGCTTTTTCCGCATCCCAGCCCTGCAGTCCATGACTTGCTGTATCGGCGGTTTTTTGGACAATGGGGGTAACTGCCGCCTTGTCGGCGGCGCGTGACCAGTAGGCCTTGCCGACGGCTGCCCAACTGGGAAAAGTACTGACTTCAAAAAGCGGACTGAACTGCCTTTCATCCACGGTGCTCGGCCCCGGATAACGTGCATGGTGTACCGCCATACGGGCGCTGATGTGAATCAACTTACCCCGGGTGTGTTGCGTAACTATCCAGTTGCCGGTTTTGGCGGCCCGTAAATGCATGTTGCGTGG
>NZ_JBYCKP010000007.1:0-2216 GCF_057473445.1 Acidithiobacillus sp. TH-A36
TTTGGGAAGACTGCAGGAACAAATGGACCAAGCCGCGCGTGAAGCTACCTCCAGCCCCCCTTTACCCAAATTCGAGAACCCCAAAGGACCGGTAGCCGATTTTTACATCGCCGGCTGGATTCAGAAGCTGGAACGCATTGGCGATCTCAATTATCCCGGCTCTATGGTGGGTCAGCTGAAAGTCAAAGTGGTGCTCAACCCCCAGGGAGGATTGGAACGCATCATCATGGTAGATCCTTCCGGCAACAAGGAGCTTGATGCCGCGGCTGAGCGCATTATTCGACTTTCGTTTCCCTATATGCCTTTTTCCAAGCAGCTGGCAGCCCAAACCCGGAAAATTGAAATTCCGCTGAATATGCATTTCATGGGTGTGCGTCGGGTCAATGCCTGGTGATTTACTGATGAGGAGAATCCCTTGAAAAAACGAAAAGTTGGCCCGCTGTTATTCGCGCTGTTTCTGGTGCTGTGGGCAGCCGCCATGGTCGCTCTGGTCGTGATTGGTTTTACCAACATTCAACCGAAAGGTATTGGTACTGCAGCGACGGCTTCCAGTGCTTCCCCTTCAGCCAAGGACAGTCATCATGGATAGCATGCGTATGGCGAGAATACTCGGTTGGGCAGGAATCATTCCCCTTATTCTTGCCAATCTGGGATTCTGGAAAGGTTACGGTGTGGTGGCTTTAACTTTGGGTAATATGTACGCCGCTATTATTCTCAGTTTTCTTGGTGCCATTCACTGGGGCCTGGCCATGAACCGTGAACACAGCGATGACGCACCCATGTTGATGATGTGGAGTGTTATTCCGGCATTATGGGGGTTTTTTGCTTTATGGTGGTCAGCACCCGTAGCGCTGGTCCTGCTGATTTTGGGCTTTATCGCACAGTGGTTCGCCGATTATCGCATAAACAAGCGCTTGAGCTTGCCAAGCTGGTTTTTGCCGTTGCGTAGCGGCTTGACTGCGGCAGTCATAAGCCTGCTGGGATTACTGCTACTGCAGTTATACGCCGGTTTTTAGGCCGGCGTGAACGTCTCAATGACTGGTGTTTTCGCCCTGTTGACTGGCAATTTCCTCACGGACTTTATCCATATCAAGCGCGAGTGCCTGCTGGATAACTTCTTCCAGCGCGCTGGCAGGTAGCGAACCAGCCTGGGAAAAAATACCAATCTGCTGACGAAAAATGGTCAATGTGGGAATGGAACGAATCTGGAAGGAAGCACCCAGTTCCTGTTCCACATCCGTATTTACCTTGCCAAAAACAATATCCGGGTATTTTTCGGCTGCAGCCTCAAAAGTTGGGGCAAAAGCCTTGCAAGGCGCACACCAAGGAGCCCAGAAATCGACAATAACCATGTCATTTCCGGTAACCATTTGTTCAAAGTTTTCCTGGGTAAGTTCCACTACAGCCATGCTATGTCCTCTCGTAAACAGGATTGCGCAGAATCGCGCGCGGCAGACGGGACCATCCCGAATGACAGTAAAATGCTATATGCTGACCTTAAAGCGCGGGACGGATGGGGTCAAGGGATGAGGTCGAGACATGCGTATTTCTGAAGAATCTATGCCGGTGCTGTCAGTCAGTGCACTGAACAGTACGGCCCGGGAAATTATTGAAGGCAATTTTCCGCTGTTACGCGTCGAGGGTGAAATTTCCAATTTCAGTGCGCCGGGCTCTGGCCATTGGTATTTTTCTCTCAAGGACAGTCGCGCCCAGGTACGTTGCGCCATGTTTCGGCAACGAAATTCATATAGCCGGGTGCAACCACGAAACGGCCTGCAAATTCAGGTGCTGGCACAACCTACGCTCTATGAGGGTCGGGGTGAATTTCAGCTGATTATTGAGCAATTGCAGGAAGCCGGTGAAGGTGACTTGCAGGCGCGTTTTCTGGCATTAAAAGAAAAACTCGCAGCCGAAGGGCTTTTTGAAGCCCATTTAAAGCGCCCACTACCCGCATGGCCACAACGGGTAGCAGTGATCACTTCGGCGACAGGCGCAGCCTTGCAGGATATCCGGGCAACCCTGGCCAGACGCTGGCCATTGCTCGCCATAATGGTTTATCCGGTACTGGTTCAGGGGGATCAGGCTGCCGGCCAGATTGTCGAAGCCTTGGGGCGCGCCAATGCGCGCAGCACCGAAGATGTGCTGATTCTTGCCCGTGGTGGTGGCAGCACGGAAGATCTCTGGTGTTTCAATGAAGAAATGGTGGCCCGTGCCAT
>NZ_JBYCKP010000008.1:0-1480 GCF_057473445.1 Acidithiobacillus sp. TH-A36
TTGTGCTCCCAAAGGCATGCCCACGGCCTGACTGAGTTGCGCCAGTGCCACGTAACTGCTGACCAGATTTTGAATGAGGGTGTAACGCGCCTGCGCCAGGGTGGATTCTGCCAGCAACACATCCTGGATGGTGGCTTGCCCAACGCGATATTGTGCCTGTACTACTTCCAGAGCTTTGTCGGCGTTTTGCAGACCACTGCGAGCTCCTGGCCATGCTGCCGTAGCCCCCTGAAAATTATGATAATCCTGCCAGACTGTGCTTTCGGTGCTGTTACGGCTGCTGGCAAGGTTGGCTTCAGCCTGATCACGCAAGGCCTCGTTCTGGCGAACCTGGTAGTGGTTATTGAAGCCCGTAAACAATGGAACGGTCAGCGTAAAACCAACGGTCCAGGTGTCGCCGGGCCGAAAGCCACCCTGAAACAGGTAGCCATAGGAACTGCTGGCCCCCAGAGTGGGCAAGCCGCTGGCCTCAGCACTCCGCAGATTGGCCTGGGCTACAGCCACTTGGGCTCGTGCTTCCTGCAAGGCCGGGTTGGCGCTTAGTGCAGATTGCATCAGGGTGTCTGCCGCATCGTGCAGTTGCGGGGGTGTTTGATTGAGTTGCAGCGGGTGAATTTTCAGAACGGTTTTGGGGCTCAGGCCAAGGGTGCTGGCCAATACGCCCTGACTGCTACGCAGGGTCTGCTGTTGGGCGGCAAGGGTGGATTGTGACTGAGCCATGGCAGCCCGCGCCTGATACAAGGCCCCTACTGTCGCTTGACCGGCGCGGTGCATGACTTCTGCGGCTTCCAGGTTTTTCTGATTTTCGGCAACGGTTTTTTCATCGGCAAGGAGCAGGGACTGGTTGCCGAGCACCTGATAATAGGCCTGGGCCACGCTGAAGGCCACAGACTGGATTTCCTGATTCTGGGTGAAGCCAGCTACCCATTCCTGGGCTTTTGCCGCATCGGTTTTGGCGGAGCGCAGGCCAAAATCCCAGAGGGTGTAGCTGAGGGTCAGATTCGGATTGACGCTGTTGCGCGCGGGTACGGTAAAGCCCGCCGTAGAAGCCGACTGGCGACGTGAAGCCGAAGTGCTGAGGGTTAGAGTCGGCAACCAGGCACTTTCTGCTGCACCCACTCCTGCTGCTTCGGCACGCAGGGAGTCCCAGGCGGCCGCTGTTTGCGGATTGTGGGCAAGGGCATAGGCGGTCAGTTGCGGCAGGCTCCAGACCTGCTCCTGTTCAGCCTGAGCAAGCGTATGGGCATCGGGTATGGTCGGCAGTTTACTGGGGCCGGTCCACGGCTGTCCGGGTTGCTGGCTGATTCCGCCATCGGTATCAAAGGGATCTGCCAACCAGCCCATCACCCCGGCATCCGCCTGAGTCAGTCCGGTGACCGCCAACAAGACGCCAGTGACGGCGCTTAGCACTTTATGGGGCACGCTCAAGCTCCTCATTCGTGGAGCCTGCATTCTCCTGAAAAAGCGTCAGGGAGGGAAG
>NZ_JBYCKP010000009.1:0-2940 GCF_057473445.1 Acidithiobacillus sp. TH-A36
GGTTTTGAGCCGACAGCGGTCAATGACACGTTTGCGCACCCCCTGCGGGCGCTTAAAGTAGCCTTGCGTGGGCCGCGTACGGAAGGCCCTATGGCTCCGGATATGCCAACCACTCCCCCTTCACAGGGATCCGACCATCCGGTTTTTCCATTACGGGTTGAACGTTAGTAAGCGATTGGCCGTCCAAAAAGGGCTAACAGGGAGATTTTATGCTTATGAGAAATGCCATGTTGCTTGCTGTCGCAGCGGCTTTGTCCATGTCGCCAATGATTTCAGCTGGAGCAGCTGTTGCAGCACCTGCTCCAGCTACCGCGCAAGCCAAGGTCCTGACACCAAAAGCCACTATTGACACCCTCGATGCAGCCTTATTGAAAGCCATGCAGGGTGGCAGCAAAATGGGTTATCAGGGTCGATATGCCGTGGTGTCTCCTGTAGTCCGGAAAGTGTATGATTTTGACCGGATTGCCAGTCTGACTCTGGGCAGCCACTGGTCCAAACTGACCACTGCGCAACAGAAAGAATTTGTAAGCGTGTTGGCGGACTATACTGCAGCCACATATGCGGCTCGTTTTGATAATTATCAGGGCGAACATTTTGCGGTCGTCAACAGCGAAACCATGCAGCCCGGAACTGAGGGCGTATTCAGCACCTTGACCATGCGCAATGGCAAGGTCCATCGTTTTGATTACCTGCTCCAGCAACAGGATGGACAGTGGCGTATTGTGAATGTGGTTGCCGACGGGGTCAGTGATTTGTCTCTGAAACGTTCTGAATATGACGAAACCATTAAAACCAAGGGGTTCCCGGCCTTGATTGCGCATTTGAAAGCGCAAACTGCTCATTATGCGAGTGGTAAAAATTGATGCTTCGCTGGCGTTGGTTGCTTGGTGGCATTTTCGCCAGTTCCGTGCTGGCGCTATCAGGCTGCGCTACAGTGGATGGTCCCGGCTCCGGCACATCGGGATCCGGTCGACCGCCTTTGCAAACCTTCAACCATACTATGTTCCATGTGAACATGGGACTTTACGATTATGTGCTTGAGCCGGTATCTACGGGCTACAAAGCGGTGACACCGGGTTTTGTCCGCGAGGGCGTCAGTAACGTTTTTTCCAACGTGGGCATGCCTTACATTTTTATCAACGATTTTTTGCAAGGTCGGGTACAACAGGGTATGGAGGATATGAGCCGTTTTCTGGTCAACTCCCTATTCGGTGTAGGTGGTTTGATTGATGTGGCTGACAAACTGGATTTACCCATGCACGACAATAGTCTGGGGGTGACGCTTGGAGTCTGGGGCGTACCACAGGGACCCTATCTGGTATTACCCTTTTATGGACCTAGTTCGTTGCGGAGTTTGCCGGGTCTCGCCATGGTCATGTTTACCGGCCCCGCATATTATCTCACCAGTACCCCTGCCCAATATGCCTTGAGTGGCATGGGGGTGATTAATACGGGCTATGTGGATGGTCCGAAAATCCGCATGGTTCAGGAGGCTGTGAATCCTTATCAGTTTATGCGCAATGCCTGGGAACAGCATGAACAGTATTTGATCAGTGGCGGGGTAGTCAGTAAAAGTCAGTTGCTCGAAGGTCTATCTTTACCTCCGCCTGCTGGAACGTCTCCCGCCAGCAATGAATCCAGCACCAACACGAAAGGAAAGCATTAAATATGGCTTTTGATCAGGATGCAGTGCGCCGTACGGCTCATCTGGCCCGTCTGGCCCTACCCCAGGAAGAAGTGCCGGCAGTGGCCAGTCAACTGGAAAAAATCATGTCGCTCGTTGAGGAGTTGAGTGCCATACCCACAGAGGGGATTTTACCCATGGCCCATCCTCTGGATCTGGAACAGCCACTGCGCCCGGATCAGGTTTCCAATCATGATGAACGCCAACGCCTGATGGCCAGTGCTCCGGCCACTGAGCACGGGCTTTTTCTCGTCCCCAAAGTTATCGAATAACAGGAGCAGCATTTGGACCTCCACGATTTTTCCCTGCGGCAACTCCGCGAGGGTCTGCAAAAACGGGATTTCTCTGCGCAAGAGTTGACGCAAACCCTGCTCAAGCGTATCCATGGCTTAAACTCGGAACTGAACGCTTTCATAACCGTGACCGAGGCTGCTGCCCTGGAATCTGCCGCTCGGGCTGATGACCGTTTGGCAAAAGGCGAAAGCGGAACGCTGCTGGGTTTGCCCATCGCCCATAAGGATATTTTTTGTACGGCAGATGTGCCGACTACTTGTGGTTCGAAAATGCTGAAAAACTTTGTCGCTCCTTATAGTGCCACTGTCGTGGAGCGTCTGGACGCAGAAGGCATGGTCATGCTGGGTAAGCTTAACATGGATGAATTTGCCATGGGCTCTTCCAACGAAACCAGTTATTTTGGACCTGTCCGTAATCCCTGGAATACGGAAATGGTACCCGGAGGTTCTTCCGGTGGTTCGGCAGCGGCGGTAGCAGCAGGTCTAGTGCCGGTGGCTACGGGCACAGATACCGGCGGCTCTATTCGTCAACCGGCTGCACTTTGCGGTATTACCGGGATTAAACCTACCTACGGACGGGTTTCCCGGTATGGCATGATTGCGTTCGCATCAAGTCTCGATCAGGGGGGGGCGATGGCGCGTTCCGCCGAGGATTGTGCTTTGCTGCTGAATGCCATGGTGGCCCATGATCCTCGGGATTCTACCAGCCACCCGGCGGCTGCCAGTGATTTTCTGCGTGGACTGGATCGTCCTCTGCAGGGATTGCGCGTCGGCGTGCCCGAAGAGTTTTTTGGCGAGGGACTGGATCCGGAAGTGGCTACCGCCGTGCAGGCGGGGATAGATCAGTTAGCCAAACAGGGCGCTTTCATTCAATCCATTCGCCTGCCAAATAACCCTCATGCGGTCAGTACCTATTACGTCCTGGCACCGGCTGAGGCTTCCAGCAATCTGTCGCGTTTTGAC
>NZ_JBYCKP010000010.1:0-1764 GCF_057473445.1 Acidithiobacillus sp. TH-A36
CAGTTTATCCCTGCAAGCACCCAGAGCCATCGGACCCAGCATTGCCGGACTGTTCTTTGAAGCCGAAATGCTGGTGACCCCGTTTTTATTGGCCGTCGCCTTGCAGGGAATGTATCTGGTCCTGTTTCGCCGGTTTTTCGGCAAACAGCAAAAAACCTGACTATTTAACGTCCAGTAGGTGTACCACACTCACCACAGAATTTTTCATCCAAATCCAACGTCGCGCCACATTGCTTGCAGAAACTCGTTTTTCCGGCAGCAGATTCAGGAGATGCTTTTTCATCGACAGGTCTCCGGCTCTTATCCGCCATATTTTGAGCATGCTGGCGTGCTTGCTGAGTAGCTTCTTCTGCCTTTCTCCGCGCAGCTTCCGCCGCTGATCCCATTTTTTGCATGACCTTACCAACCATGGCATTGCCCGCTTCCTTATCCACAAGGCGGGTGCTGTCGTCATAAAGGTAGGCCAGACCGAGCTGCAGTACAGTATTTGGAATAGCAACTACCACCACAAAAAAAGCAGCAGCAGCAATCAACAAGGAATACACATAAAGGCTGCTATTAAAAGAAGGATGATAACCCATATAACTCATCGCGTTATAATAGGAATCACCCATAGGGAATTGAGCCATACTTAATAATCCTGAAAAACCATCTACAGCACTCTGCACCGCCCCACCCATGCCGCCAATGACCAATCCACCCGTAAAGGAAGCTGCATAGGTGGCGAGTCCGCCCAGAATGGCAGCCACTATCAGATAAAGCAAAAAAAGCAACAATAAAACAAAAAATACCGGTCCGGGACGGCTTTTAGCTACGGCAACCACATGTCCCAAGGCATTACTGACGGTTTCCCCAAACCATAGAGCCGGGCCACTCAAGTTTACGGCCACGAGAAACATTGCTGTCAACGCGACATTAATTACGAATAAGCCCGGAAAAACCATCAAGGATAATAGCCCCCCGAGTATCGGGATTCGACAGATTTCAATCAAAATAACTTCGACAATCAACAAACCAACCAGGATAAGCATCTCGATCAGTATCAATCCGATCAAGCGTGGCAGGGTGTAGATGCCAAATAAAATACTGGAACTAATGCCGGGCGTCTCGCGCCCCTGAACAACAGCAGACAGGCTGAATCCCGCGCCAAGATAGCCTGCCCCGGTAAATGCCGCAAACAGCAGAGCCCCCAAGAAGGCGAAGAGCGCGGCACCAACGCCACCCACACTCGAACCTATGCGCCCCAAGATTAACAAGGCCACAAATCCAATAAATAGGGAGATGGAAAGAATGGCCATAGGCCTAAACATGGTCAGCCCTTGAAGCGCTTTAATTAATATGCCGAAATTTATATCTTGTGATTCAGCATAATTATTATTCGTCGATGTTTGCGTCATGAGAAGCTCTCCAGTAAATAATGGGTTCAGTTAAACGTCAGCGCAGGTCAGCCCCACAGTTTCCACAAAACACATCATCCTCAGTTACCGGTGCATGGCATTTGGGACATAGGTTTTTCGGCACTTGCGGCGTCTCTGCAAGTACTGAAGTTTTGGTGACCGGAGTCGCGCCTGTCGGTACGGCCACACCCAACTGAAATAAACTGCGCGTGTTTTTTTCGATCTGAACCAAAACAGGCAACACCATAGCCAGTATGAATATAATTACTGCAGAAACTATAAATGCAAATAGCGATAATCTTCTGAAATGGTCTTCCCGTTTTTTGGTTTTTGATGCCTCGATAGCATTGGAAAACTCATTAATATA
>NZ_JBYCKP010000011.1:0-4973 GCF_057473445.1 Acidithiobacillus sp. TH-A36
GCGCGTCTTCACTGCATCGGGTCGCGATCCGTTCTTCGATGGCCACGACCATCGCGCGATTCTGTTCAAGAAACGCTTGCCCTTGTTCAGTGATGACGTAAAGTTTCTTGTTTCCCTCAAGAATTACAGAAACATGGCCGAGATCTTCGAGCATTGCGAGCATCGGATAAATCATCCCGGGACTCGGACTGTAGATCCCCCCGGATTGTTGCTCTAACAGCTTGATCAATTCGTATCCGTGACGTGAATGCTGGGCAATATGCTGCAGGACGACGTAACGCAGCATGCCCGGATCAAGCATACGGGATCTCCGTCGGCCTTGCCCTGATCTGTGGCAAGGCCCGGAACATTTTCCCTCTGGGTCATTGGATAGTTTCATGGGAACCGCCTTTTAGATATATCTAATTTGGATATATCTTATAGGATACCGTGAAAAATACAAGATCATCACTTGGTTTTTTTGACCTGATTTTTTTGAGTCAGGAAATTATGGATTGAGGACCTTCCAAACAGGATTTCATTGTAGAGTCGGATCAGCGATGAGGAGAGCCAAGATCCGAGCCTTGGTGCAGACAGTCCGATGGGGCAAGTTGGTTTAGCCATTGCTGGCGGAATGAAGATCTATGACCTGCCGCGAGTTGCTGCACGGCCTCCGATGGCTACCGAGAGTATTGGCAAGGCGGCACGTAAATTACCTTAGTGTTGTGGTTGTTCCCTTGTGACACCCACACTAAGGCACTTATGATGGCGTCCATGAATCATGCGCTGAAACCTACGGAAACCTGCGTCACCCGTGCCTGGAAAATGCACCAGGCAGAAATATCCGGTTTTCTACGGCACCGTCTGGGAGATGCTGATTTGTCTGCCGACCTGTTGCAACTGGTGTTTCTTAAAGCGCTGCATGAAGGTCGCAGGTTTTGTGAATTGCGCGAGCCCCGAGCCTGGTTATTCACCGTAGCCCGCCATGTGCTGACGGACAATTTTCGTAGTCAGCGCGACTATGTTGATCTTCCAGAAGAACTTGCAGAACCGGTTGCAGAAGTTCTCGCCGTGGATTCGCTGGCCGACTGTTTGCCACATGTACTCACCCTCCTTGAAGCGGCTGACCGCGATATCCTCACCTGTTGTGAATTGCAGGGGATGACCCAAAAAGCCTATGCCCTATCCCATGGGCTCAGTTTGGCTGCCGCCAAATCCCGGTTATTGCGTGCCCGGTTGCGCCTGCGTGCGGCTTTAATGACCGCCTGTGAAGTACGGTTTGATGCAGATTCGGGTCAGGTCTGTTGTCATCTCCCTCACAAAAAGCCGTCCTGAACCGGCTGGGCCAAAGTCGCGGCACTGCCTTGGGCCAAACCCCTTAGAATCGTCGGACCTTCCTTCCAGTAAGAAATGTGCATCCTTTTCAGGGCGGGTCCGTCTTCCTATACAGGACCCATACGTTTTAACGACTTGTCAAAAGGAGAGTGCATCATGAGTAACACAACGAACCCCTCTGCCCAGGAATTATTGGCCAAAATGCGTGCTGGCATGGGCCGTGTGCCGGCTGCTATCGAGAAATCCACGGTGGTGGATGAAAGCCTGATTCAGGAGCACATGCGCTCACGCATGTATGCCATGCCTCAGGAGGGCGCTCTTGATGAACAGACGCGCGTTCTGGTCTACCTTGCAGCTGCACTGGCGGGCAGCAGCCCGGCTTGTGTCCGGGCAATGTCTGACAAGATCGCCCTGCAAGGCATTCCCAAGGATAAGGTTCTGGAGACGGTACGCATTGTACGCTTTGCCATGGCAACTAAAATGATTGGTGACGCCGAACCGATTTTCGATGCTCTGACCGGGCTTGAATAATTATTTGCCATCCAAACAGGAGCCTTAGCATGAACTTATCGACCAGACACTGGAGCAAAGAAGCATTTCAGGGACTTGAGGGCGCAGTGACCTTGTACGCCGAGCTGCGGGTTACAGCGGCACACCATGCAGCATTCCTGGCGGCCATTGACGCCCTGGGATCAAACTTACGCAAGATGCCGGGATTTATCCAAGTCGCCCTCAAGCAGATGAGCGGCGATTCCACCATGGTGAAAAATTATCCGGAAAGTTTCAAAGGGATATTGGCAACAGCCTATCTCGATGGTGTTGAAAAAAATGTCCAGCCTTATTTTTATAGCCTTTTCATCCGCTTTGTGGATGCCGCCTCGGCTACAGATGCCAAACTGGAAGAGGCCTTTATCAGAGATCTGCAACCTTTATTGCATGCCGGTCCACAGCCTGAATCTCCGGAATTGCTGGCTTATCGCGCCGTGTATCAGACCGTGGGTGCTGGTGACCGTAACGGCATTTATACCACGCCAGAGCAGATTGAAGGCTTTTTGCGCGCGCCCGTTGATCAGACTGAAAATGCCACGGTCACCGTGGAAAATCATGTGATGATCAATGATGCCGATCTTGCCGGGTGGGAACCCAAAGTGATGGCGTTGCTGGCTGTGGCACAAAATACTTTCGAGCCCCAGGATGATCCCAGTGGAATTGGACAGGCGGGAACCAGCACCAATCGTTTCTACCGTAAGGCGCTGACCACTGAAATTCTTCGCAATGCCCATCCCGACGGCGCTTTTCGTGCCTATATCATGCATGGCGTCTGGCAGTCTGTATGGGATCACGAAAACTCCCATCTGGATCCGCGCTTCATCAAGGCTGCCGGGCCGGTGGGGGCTGCAGCCGTAGTGGGGCCGGTGGAGCCGTTCTACCTCACCCGCCGTCTCGTGCTGGCTGACTGAATGGCTGTGCCCACCGCTGCCACCAACTCCGCCCCGAGCGCCTGGGAGCGCCTGGGGCGCCCCATGCTGGCGGAGTTTCTCGGCACCGCCATCTTGCTTATCGCCGTGGTCGGCTCAGGCATCATGGCGGCGCAGCTCTCGCCGACCAACACCGGCGTGGCGTTATTGGCCAACGCCATCGCCACAGCCTGCACGCTGTATGTACTGATCACGGTCTTCGGGCCGCGCTCGGGTGCGCATTTCAACCCGGTCGTGACCGGTGTGTTCTGGCTAAAGCGCGAAATCAGGGGATCGCTTGCACTGGGCTACATCCTGGCGCAACTGCTGGGCGCCGTAGCGGGAGTGTGGCTGGCCAATGCCATGTTCAATCTGCCCGTGCTGCAGGTCTCAACCCATCTGCGCGGCAGCAGCGGCCAGTGGCTGGGCGAAGTCATCGCCACATTCGGCCTCATCCTGACCATCCTCGGCGGCAAACGCCAGATGCTCGGACAAGTGCCGGTGCTGGTGGCCGCCTGGATTGCCGGGGCCTACTGGTTCACCTCGTCCACCAGCTTTGCTAACCCGGCAGTGACCTTGGCCCGCACACTCACCGACACCTTTGCCGGCATCGCCCCGGCCAGCGCGCCCGGCTTCATTGCAGCGCAGATCGTCGGCGCACTGTTGGCCTTGCTCATCCTGCCGCGCCTGTTCTACGGCACCTGGCTGGGCCTGGACAAACCGCCGCGCGAATCCTGATCGCTGCGCCCACCGACTTCACCGATCTCTGGAAAGACCAACATGACTTCCTCACTTGCATTTCCTGCCGCCCATGAATTCCACATGAGCCTGCGCGTTGCTGATCTGGAGCGCAGCACGGTGTTTTACACCGCGTTTGTGGCCTGCCACCCTTCAAAACCCGCAAGAATGGCAAAAGATCATAAGAAACCCAGCAATAGCCGGGCGCAAAAACATGCGTCCTGAAGTAAATGTGATGCTGATCTTCCAACACAGCCTCCGCCCATGTGGTCACCCCACAGAACGGACGCACGAGTTCTCTGATGTTGCCCGGAGTAGGCAGCAAAGGTATACAGGTTTCACGTAATAGAGTGGCCTGACATTATCCCAGACAAAATATCTTCATGATTATGGATAGTGCTGATTGGTCCTAAAATCACAATCTCCAGTGTCAGAATATCTGGGCTACATCAAGGGTTGGCACCACAAAGACGATTAGCCGGGACGGAGACATCGATCAATTTCGGAAGCGGCAGATTGAGTGCGGCCATGATAGCGATGAATTCCTCTCGCGATTTGTTGGCGAGGCGCGGGTTGCTCTGTTTTTCCTCGCCAATACAGATCACCCGGCGACCACGATAGTCGTGACCGGGATAAACCAACGTCTCGTCAGGTAAGGTGAAAAGTTTTGTGGTAATGCTGTCGTATAAGGTACCGGCATCGCCGCCCTGGAAGTCAGTGCGCCCACAGCCGCCAATAAGCAGAGCGTCGCCGGTAAAAACCCGGTCATGCCAGCGAAAACTCAGAGACTCAGGAGTATGCCCAGGGGTAGCGACTACGCGAATGACATCGTCTCCCAAGACCAGGAAATCGCCGTCATCCACCGCAATGTCGGCACAGTCGGCTTGAGCTCGGACACTGAGGACTACCTGTGCGTCCGTCTGCTCGCGGAGTTTGTGGGCAGCGCTGATATGATCGGCGTGCAAATGGGTTTCCAGAATATGAGTCAGGTGCAGGCCTTCATTATGCAAAATCTGCAAAACTTCGGCACTGCCCTCGGCCACAGCATCGATGACCACGGCATCGCGCCAGGTACTATCCGCGAGAATGTAGGTGTAGGTACTGCTCTCGATATGAAACAGTTGTCGAAAATACATGACGTTATCCCTTTACCCGGAGGCTGCAGTGAATTCCGAATATGGCCTAGCGTGTCACAGCCAGGCTAGGGTCGCATTGAGAAAAATCATTTAGAAGACGATCTGGAGAGGCTGGAGGCGAATCCGGCGAACAAGAAGAAAATGCGCAAGGTGGTACGGGAATTTCGCACCTATATTGATGCCAACCAGGCGTTTATCCCCAACTACGGCGACCACTACCGGCATGACGAAGTAATTTCCACGTCCTTTGTCGAATCCACGGTGAACTATGTGGTCAGTAAACGCTTCGTGAAAAAGCAGCAGATGCGCTGGACCCAACGCGGTGCGC
>NZ_JBYCKP010000012.1:0-3650 GCF_057473445.1 Acidithiobacillus sp. TH-A36
TTCAGTGCTTCATGATGCAGGCGAATCAGGCGATGTGCGAGGCCGTGAAATGTCCCCATCCACAGGCCGCGCAGTTCCATGGCGACCATTTTATCAAGGCGTTCGCGCATGGATCGTGCCGCCTTGTTGGTGAAGGTGACGGCCAGAATTTCTCCGGGATGCACCCCCTCTTCGAGCAGATGCGCGATGCGGCTGGTAAGCACCCGGGTTTTACCGGAACCGGCACCAGCCAGTACCAGTGCCGGACCAGGGGGAAGCGTCACCGCCTCCAGCTGGCGAGGATTCAGGGTTGACCAATCAGACAAAAAACATTCCTCCCACCCGACCTGGCGGGCTTGAAAACACGGTATAATGGCCGCATTGTGATGGCAGACCTGCAGGCTTTGACCTGTCTGCCATAACCCATGATAAGGGGGAACCATTGGAATACAAAGACTACTACAAAATTCTCGGGGTGGAACGCGGGGCCGATGCCGATGCCATCAAGGCCGCGTATCGCAAAATGGCACGGAAATATCACCCTGACGTCAGCAAGGAAGCCAACGCCGAAGAGCGCTTCAAGGATTTGCAGGAAGCCTATGAGGTTTTGAAAGATCCTGAAAAACGGGCGGCTTATGACCAGCTGGGAAGTAACTGGCGCGCCGGGCAGGATTTCCGTCCACCGCCCGGCTGGGGTGGGCAGGGTGGCGGTTTTGGGGGTGCAGATTTTGGCGGCAACGGCGGCTTCAGCGACTTTTTTGAGTCCCTGTTTCGTCAGCAACATGGCGGTGCTGGCGGTTTTCATGGCGGCGGCGCGGGATTTCGCAGCCAGGGCGAAGACAGTGAAGCCAGCATCCAGATCAGCCTGGAGGACGCCGCTCAAGGAGCGCAACACGACATCAACCTGGAAATGCCTACGCTTGGACCCGATGGCCGGATGCGCCGGGAAGCCCGGCGCCTGACTGTCAAAATTCCCAAGGGCATTCGCGAAGGCCAGAGATTGCGGATGGCAGGACAAGGTTCACCGGGCATGGGCGGCGGACCAAGCGGTGATCTTTATCTGCAGGTGCATTTTCAGCCCCATTCCAAATTCCGGGTAGAGGGGGCCGACCTGTATCACGACCTGCACATCACCCCCTGGGAAGCAGTGCTGGGTGCCAGCGTTGAGGTTCCCACTCTGGAAGGCAGCGTCCGGATGAAAATCCCGGCGGGGAGCAGCAGCGGCCAAAAACTGCGGCTTTCCCAAAAAGGACTGCCAGGAACCGGCAGCAAACCGGCGGGTGATCTTTACGCTATTATTCAAATAGTCGTACCCAAAAATATCAGCGATGAAGAAAAAGCTTTGTGGACCCAGTTAGGAGAAATATCCAGCTATCATCCCCGCCGTTAGAGAGGAGAGTGCACGATGGTTTCAACGCCCATTCATGTTATTGAAGCGGAGCTGCTGGAGGAGGGGGATTTCTGCTTTGATTTATCGCGCTTCTGCACCTTGCTGCATTGTGCCGAAGGCGAAGCCGTACAACTGGTCCACTATGGCGTCATTCATCCCGAAGGCAGCGGTCCCCAGCACTGGCGCTTCCGCAGTCTGGATCTTTATCGGGCCAGGCTGAGCCGCCGTCTCGCCCGTGATCTGGAAATTGATCTGGCCGGAGCTGCCCTGGCGGTGGATTTACTGGAACGCTTGCGGCATTAGCGGCTCTTGCAGGGCGGAAAGCATGTCTCTCAACGAATCCTTGGACTGGCGTATTCATGAGTGCAATACCCCTCTGGGGGAAATACTCCTGGTAACTGATCCGCAAGGCATTTTGCGGGCGTTAGATTACTGGGAGGACAGCCAGCACAGTATCCTTGCAGATCTCGGTCGATTGTACGGTACGGACCGGATCATACTGACCAGCGGACCCCTGCCCACGTTGATACGTCATAGTCTGGAGGCTTACTGGGCGGGAGATTTGCAGGCACTGACGGTCATTCCTACAAAATCTGCCGGAACGCCCTTTCAACAGGCAGCCTGGGCATGGTTACGCACCATTCCCGCCGGAGAAACCCGCAGCTACAAGGAACAGGCTCAGGGCATGAACCTTCCTGCGGCTGTTCGCGCGGTAGGACACGCCAACAGCAAGAATCCCATTGGTATTGTCGTACCCTGCCACCGGGTCATTGGCAGCAATGGCACCCTGACTGGCTATGCGGGCGGCATAGATCGCAAACGCTGGTTGTTGCAACATGAAGGCGCCCTATCCTGATTCGCATCATTCAGTTGGAGATTGAATATGAACGACACCCTCAACGTGTTAAAGCAACATCGATCCATACGGCGCTTTAGCGGGCAACCCGTTGAACAAACCCTGGTTCAGGAAATCGTCCGCAGTGGTCAACATGCTGCAAGTTCCAGTCATATCCAGGCCTGTACGGTCATTCAGATAAGCGATCCGCATTTGCGGGATAAAATCGCACATCTGGCTGGCGACCAGGAATATATCCGCAGTGCTGGCGCTTTCCTGGTATTTTGCGCAGATTTACATCGTGCAGCCCGTATTGGCAGCCGGGAAAATCAGACATTTGTGGCGGGCATGACCGAGCACTTCATTATTGCCACCGTTGATGTCAGCCTGTTCGCCCAAAATTGTGTAACAGCGGCTGAATCAATGGGATTGGGCACTTGCTACATTGGCGCCGTACGCAACCATCCGCAGGAAATCAGTGATCTGCTGCATTTGCCTGAACAGGTTTACCCTGTTTTTGGACTCTGCATCGGTTATCCCGACCAGACTCCTGATCTGAAACCGCGACTGCCCCTGTCCGTAGTGCTCAAGGAAAATAGTTACGATGAAACCAGGGATGAAGCAGAAATCAGCCAGTACGATCAGCACATGGCTGAGTACTACCGCAATCGCAATGCTTCGCAAAAAAATAGTCACTGGACTCAGGAAGTCGCGGCACTGGTTGGCCGGGAAGCACGGCCCCACATGCGCGGCTTTTTGGAACGGCGCGGCATGAATACCCGTTAAGGACAACCAGCCCCATTCTTCGAGATTTACGAATGCAGGGTTTGTTCCCATGCCTTATGGCAAATTCATGCCGCCATCGACCATCATCACTTCACCCGTTAGATAAGTCGATTCGGTCAGCATCAGCGTCACATCGGCAATATCTTTCGGACTCGCGCTGCGGCGCATAGGCGCTTCACGTATCCACCAATCCTGGAGCAATGGCGTTTACCCGAATACCGGGCGCCCGCCAGTGTCGCTGCTGCTTGAAGGCCTACGGCTGAGGAAGCGCGGGAATGCAGAGCCACCCGATATCCGGCCTGAGTCAAACGCTGCGCAATAGCGAGGCCAATGCCGGAACTCGCACCGGTGACCAGTGCAACACGCGCCCGATCAGTCATGGCCCTTTAATTGCCGAGTCATAAATGGACACCTCCAGCAGATTCCCATCGGGATCCCGAAAATAGACCGAAGTAATCGGACCTGCGGCCCCAGTGCGGGGCACGGGACCCGCTTCAAGGGCAACACCACAGTTCCGGAGATGGGCGAGCAACTCGTGAATGTCTCCCTGAGCGATGAAACATAAATCTGCTGATCCAGGAACAGGATGAGCCGCATGCGGAGCAATGGGACATTCTGCCGGATGCAGATTAATTTTCTGCTGCCCAAAAACCAGGGCGT
>NZ_JBYCKP010000013.1:0-1316 GCF_057473445.1 Acidithiobacillus sp. TH-A36
CTGGACCACCTGTTTCGGAATCTTTCCCAGAATTATACGGATTTTTCAACTTACATTTACGGCAAGGGCAAGCACTAGGCTCCGCTACGCCGCTGCAACAGGTGATGAATGCGCCGCAAACGTTCGAGGGGGTCCTGCAGCAGAAGCAGATCCTGTTTTTCTTCTGGAGAAGCAGGCAATGCCTGAGCGAGCACCATACCTGCAGTACTGGCATCCAGGTCCCGGGCCGCTTCTTCACCAAGCAATTCCTTCAAAATGGCGCGCAGGGTATCGTCTTCCCGGCGCATGGGCACTACCGGCTCCTCCGGCCAGTAGTGCACCGAGGCCATAGCCAGAGCCCCCGCATAATGCCAGTCCTGAATACTGAAGCGTCGCTGCCCCTCCACCTGAATTTCCAGAACCCCTGGCTCACCACCCCAATCCACTATTCGCGCCAGTGTTCCTACCCGTTCCGGCTCCGCATGACCATCTCCCCGAGAGTGCGTCAAACAGATTCCAAAACCATGATCATTGCGCAGGGAGCTGCTGACCATGTCCAGATAACGGGGTTCAAACACTCTCAATCCGACTAAGGCCTTGGGAAAAAGTACGGTTCGGAGTAAAAATAGGGGTATTGTATGCGTATCCGTCACTATGCTGTTCCTCTCACGAGTATTCATGAATCCCAGCCTGAAACCATCCTCCACGTTCTCACTATATGTACATTTGCCTTGGTGTAAAGCCAAGTGTCCTTATTGTGACTTCAATTCACATGCAGCAGACCATATTCCTGCAGCGCGTTATGCTCGCGCCCTGATTGCTGATCTGGATCGGGAACTGCCACGCATCTGGGGACGACGTCTGCACAGTATTTTCATTGGCGGAGGCACTCCCAGCCTGTTTCCACCGGAAATCATCAACCAGCTGCTTTCCGACATCCGGGCCCGCCTGCAACCCCTGTCTGCCATGGAGGTGACCCTGGAGGCTAATCCCGGCGCCATTGAAGCCGCAGCATTTGCTGATTTTCGTGCGGCCGGGGTTACCCGTCTGTCTCTGGGGATCCAGTCTTTCAATGATGTGCACCTGCAACGCCTGGGACGCATTCATGATGCTACTGCAGCCCATCGGGCCGTAGAAAAAGCCATTGCTGCGCAATTTGCCAGCTTTAATCTGGATCTCATGTTTGCCCTGCCGGGCCAGAGCACTGCTGAAGCCCTGGCAGACCTGAACGCGGCTTTACAATATAAGCCTCCCCATTTATCCCTTTACCAGCTTACTCTGGAAGTCGGCACCCCCTTTGCCAGCCATCCTCCGGCCCATCTCCCTGACGAGGATAC
>NZ_JBYCKP010000014.1:0-1912 GCF_057473445.1 Acidithiobacillus sp. TH-A36
GGACAATCCGCCCAGCATGGTGGCACCAATCAGGATACCGAAAAGTGCTACGGCAGTGACTACCCCTTTTTGGGCTGCCTGCAGGGTAAAGTCCCGGACAATGAGGGGTAAGGCAATACCCGTCATGAAAATCACCAGGCCTTCAAAAAACTTGCCGGCCACGGCAAGGCTCCAGATGCGCCACTGCATGGCCGTCATGGGGGTTCCCTTGAGGGACGTGCCATCGGACCAGACAGGTGTTTCGTCAATATATTGCTGGATACTTTTCCCCGAAGGCGGGGTGTGAATTTTTTCTGTGCTCACGGTCAGGTGCTCCTTGGAGTGGATTTAGCCAGCGGATTCCGGTGAATGGTTGCCATTAAAGGGATTGAGTTCCTGAGAATTGGTCTCGCCGTACATGACGTGGGCGCGGCTGACCACCAGTCCGTCGACGGGACCAATGGCATGGAGGTCCTTATTGTCGTAGGGAATGACCTGGAGCAGGTGCCGCAAAGCATTCAGTCGAGCCCTTTTTTTGTCATTGGACTTGACCACCGTCCACGGCGCATAAGCTGTATCTGTATGAAAAAACATGGTTTCCTTGGCGCGGGTATAATCTTCCCAACGATCCAGGGAGGCGAGATCCATGGGAGATAGCTTCCACTGCTTGAGGGGATGCACTTTGCGTTCTTCAAAACGCCGGTGCTGCTCGTCACGGGTCACCGAAAACCAGAACTTGACCAGATAGATGCCGCTGTAAATCAGGTGTCGCTCAAATTCCGGAACCTGGCGCATGAATTCCTGATAATCAGCTTCATTGCAGAAACCCATGACCCGCTCGACGCCCGCGCGGTTGTACCAGGAGCGATCGAAAAATACCATTTCACCAGCAGTAGGCAGTTGTTCCACATAACGCTGGAAGTACCACTGTCCCTTTTCCCTTTCAGAGGGTTTATCCAGCGCAACCACTCTGGCGCCACGTGGATTGAGATGTTCCATGAAGCGCTTGATGGTGCCGCCCTTGCCCGCCGCATCCCGCCCTTCAAAGATGACGACAACTTTCTGACCGCTGGATTTTACCCAGGCCTGTAACTTGAGCAGTTCTACCTGCAGGCCATATTTATCATGTTCATAGTCCCGGCGCGTCATCCGGAACTTGTAGGGATAACCGCCGCTACGCCAGTCGTCATTGAGGGCATCATCCGTGTTGGCGACGTACTTGCGCGGATGGATGGCTCCACTTTCATGCAGATGCTCCAGGTCTTCCGGGCTGACATCCGAATGAATCACCTGAATGGCGTCATCCAGAGACTGGACGGCCTGGGGATGGCTGTTGACATAGTCGGTGACGATGGCACTTTGCTGAGCCTGGGCTGCTTCTACGGCCTCATGAATGACGAAATCACGAATGCCTTCAGGACTTAAATCCGGGGCAATATCTCCCGAGCTGGTAAGGCTATGGGCGCTGTCCTCTGCGTAGAGAGCTTGTTCCTGCAGATTTTGGGTGGATTTGAAGCTTTCTGCCATGATGACCCCTGATAAGTGATTGGAATTGCAAAAGGATAATATCAGGCAAATATGACGCTTTTATGACAATCGTTTGAGTTTTTTCGGCCCGGATGAAATTCCGGTGAGATGAATTTGAGCCTTGGTCAGACGGTGCCGCCTGGGTTGACAGCGCCTGCGGCAGGATGGACCATTCCCTTAAATCTTTTAGAGAACTTCATTATGGAAATTCTGTTAGCCAATCCGCGCGGTTTTTGTGCCGGGGTCAATCGTGCCATTCAAATTGTGGACCGCGCTCTGGAGCTTTTCGGGGCACCGATTTATGTGCGGCATGAAGTGGTGCATAACCGCCATGTCGTCGAGGACCTGCGTGCCCGTGGGGCGGTTTTTGTGGAGGAACTGGACGAGGTTCCCGATGCGGCAACGG
>NZ_JBYCKP010000015.1:0-16574 GCF_057473445.1 Acidithiobacillus sp. TH-A36
TTTTCCTGAAATGGACGCTGGCCCACAATTTCGAGACCAAATCCGCCAATACCCCGGTACTGGAAATGGCTGTCACTCAGCACCTCGGCACGATGCACGCCCAGATCCGTGAGGATTTGTGCGCCAATACCAAAAGTACGCAAAACCCGACCAGCATCTCCAGCCTGCCCGGGTCCTTTGGGCATTTCCGGCAAGGCAGATACTTCCTGGACCAGCTCTTCCACTCTTTCTTCATGGTGCAAGTACACCAGCACGCCCCGACCCTCTGCCGCAATCCGCTCTAACGCGCGCGTATTGGGACTGGCCGCTCCCGCAAACAGATCATTCAGGGTTTTACCTACCTGAACACGCACCAGCACGGGACTTTCTGTAGCCGCCACTTCACCCATGACCAGGGCAAAATGCGTTTCTTTCGCTACCCAGTCCCGATAAACTGTTAGCTGGAATTCTCCATAGGGACTCTGCCAGGGTCCCTGGGCTTGACGCTCGACAATCCGCTCTCTTTCAAGGCGATAGCGGATCAAGTCCGCAATGGTGCCAATTTTAAGTCCATGCTCCGCTGCATAGGGAAGCAGATCGGGTAAACGAGCCATTTCCCCATCGGCATTGAGAATTTCGCAAATCACACCTGCTGGCTGACAACCCGCCAGTCGTGCCAGATCCACGGCCGCTTCGGTATGCCCGGCACGAACCAGAACCCCACCCGGCTCGGCAGCAAGGGGGAAAATATGTCCGGGCATGACCAGATCTTCGGGAACAGCATTTTCAGCAATGGCGGCCTGAACAGTGGCTGCCCGGTCGGCTGCCGAAATGCCCGTAGTCACCCCCCGTGCCGCTTCAATGGATACCGTAAAGGCGGTTCCAAGGCTGGCCGTATTATGCCCGACCATTTGCGGCAGACGCAGCTGTTGGCAGCGCTCCCGGGTTAAAGGCAGACAGACCAGTCCGCGTGCCTGGGTCACCATAAAATTGATGGCAGCGGGAGTCACGAATTCCGCTGCCATGATCAGGTCACCCTCATTTTCACGGCCCTCGTCATCCATGAGGATCACCATACGACCCGCTGCAATTTCGGCAATAATTTCTTCGGCGGGACTGATTTTACCTTCACTCATACGGGATATCCTTTGGCAGCTAACGATTCGCGGGTGATTTCCGATTTTAGCCCCGACTCCGCCTCTGTCGCTACCCAACGTTCCAGATAACGGGCAATCAGGTCCACTTCGAGATTGACCGCCTGACCCGCACGCCAGGCTGATGCAGTCGTATTCGTCAGTGTATGGGGAATCAGATTCAGCATAAATTGCTCACCTTCCAGCGCATTGACGGTCAAACTGATACCATCCACGCAAATACTGCCTTTGGCGGCGATATAGCGCAGCAGCTCGCGCGGTGCGGTCACCGCAAAAACCTGTGAACGTCCGGAATTATGCACACTATGGATTTGTCCGACCCCATCCACATGACCAGCTACCAGATGACCGCCCAGACGGTCAGCCAGACGCAGCGCTTTTTCGAGATTCACTGCACTACCTGATTTCAGGCTACCCAGCAGGGTCTTGTCCAGGGTCTCACGGGAAATATCCACGGCAAACCCGTCTTTGTACAGTTCTACTACGGTCAGACAAACACCCGATACAGCAATACTGTCACCGAGTTTGACATCACCCAGATCCAGCCCGCCAGAGGCGAGCGTCATCCGAAAATCACCGCCCTGAGGATGCAATTGGCGAACCTGACCCAAGGCCTCAATAATACCGGTGAACATGAATCAACGCTCCTGCGGACCCAGGGTCCATTTCAGATCATTACCCAGCGACTCGACCCGAAGACTCCGCCAGCGCGGCGCTTCGGTCAGTTGTTGAAAAGGACCAACCTGCATGGCTGGCAATGCCCCCTGGCCGAGGAGCATGGGCGCCATATAGAGCAACCACTCATCGACCAACCCGGCCGCAAACAGGGTACTGGCCAGGCCCGGACCAGCCTCTGCCAACACTTCATTGATTTGTCTCTCTGCCAAAATGCGCATGACTGCCGGACAATCCAGTTGCTCGCCATCAACAGGCACCGCCAACAACTCTGCACCTGCTGCTTGCAGCATTTTTTTGGCTGAGTCCGGCAGGCCCAGCCCATGACAAATCCAGACTGCGCCAGGTGAAGCAAACATTGCCGCATCTGCCGGGGTCCGCAAATGGGTGTCCAAAACCACCTTCACCGGATACCGGCGCAGTGGAATATCCAGACGCGGGGCTAGGCGCGGGTTGTCGGCCAGAACCGTGCCAATCCCCACCAGGATGGCACTGGCGCTGGCCCGCTCTTTTTGCACATCAGCGCGCGCCAAGGTGCCGGTCAACCACTGACTTTGTCCATTGCCCAGCGCCACCCCTGCATCCAGACTGACTGCCTGCTTTAAGCGAATCCAGGGACGCCCGCCTTCCATGCGCATGAAAAATCCGGGGTTCAGCGCACGACTTTCGGCTTCGCAACAGCCCAGTTCAACCTCGATGCCAGCGGCTCTGAGCCGGGCAATGCCCTGCCCGGAAACCAGGGGATTGGGATCCTGAACCGCCACCACCACCCGTTTCACCCCTGCGGCCATCAGGGCGTCCGCACAGGGGCCGGTCCGCCCCTGATGACTGCAGGGTTCGAGGGTGACGTAAACGGTCGCCGCACGCGACGCCGCTCCGGCTTCGGCAAGGGCCAGCACTTCGGCATGGGCTTCACCAGCAAAAAGGTGAGCGCCACGGCCAACAACGATCCCTTCCTGCACCACCACCGCACCCACTCGCGGATTAGGGTGCGTCGAATATAAACCCCGGTTCGCCAGGTCCAGGGCCATTTCCATGAAATGATGGTCCTGCTCAGTCAGCACCAGAACGGCCTTTTCCGGGTACCTGTTGCTGATCGGGATGGGGGCCCTCTTTCAGGCGGGCAATTTCCGCACTGAATGCATCCACATCTTCAAAACGCCGGTACACCGAAGCGAAACGCACATAAGCCACCGGATCGAGGCCGCGCAAAGCTTCCATAACCAGTTCGCCAATGAGGCGCGCCGGCACTTCGCGTTCACCTCTTTCGCGAAGACGCCGTTGAATCAAACGCAGGGCTGCATCAACCTGCTCGGTGGCGACCGGACGCTTGCTCAGCGCCCGCGTCAAACCACGCTGCAATTTGTCTTCGTTAAAAGACTCACGACGCCCGTCGGTTTTAACCACCATGGGCAAAGCGAGTTCGGCACGCTCAAAAGTCGTAAAACGTTGATTACATTGCGGACATTCCCGACGGCGCCGCACCGTCCCGCCCTCATCCGCAAGACGGGAATCCACCACCCGGGTGTCAGCGAAGGCGCAGAACGGACAATGCACGGAACCTAGCCGTACACCGGAAACTGCTTGCACAGGGCAGTCATATCCGCCTTGACCCGGGCAATCACTGCGGCATCTGCGGGAGCATCCAGCACATCGGCGATCCCCTTGCCCAAGCGCTGCATTTCCGCTTCTGCAAAGCCACGGGTGGTTGCTGCCGGGGTGCCGATGCGAATACCACTGGTCACCGCTGGCGGACGGGTATCGAAAGGCACTGCGTTTTTGTTGACCGTGATGTGCGCCTGACCCAGCGCTTCCTCTGCTTCCTTACCGGTCACCTTTTCGCCCAGATTGAGGAGGAAAAGGTGATTATCCGTACCGCCTGACACGGCTGTATAACCTCGCCCGGCAAGTACCTGACTCAGCGACTGGGCGTTGCGAATGACCTGCTGCTGATAGGTTTTGAACTCCGGCTGCAAAGCTTCACGGAAAGCTACCGCCTTACCGGCAATCACGTGCATCAGAGGACCACCCTGCAAGCCAGGGAAGATCAAAGAGTTGACCTTCTTGGCATATTCTTCCCGACAAAGGATGAGACCACCACGCGGTCCGCGCAAGGTTTTGTGGGTCGTGGTGGTGACAAAATCCGCATGGGGTACAGGGCTGGGATGTAAACCGGCCGCCACCAATCCGGCAATGTGGGCCATGTCCACCAGCAAATAAGCGCCAATACTCCGGGCAATTTCACCGATCCTTTCGAAATCGATAATGCGCGAATAGGCACTGGCCCCGGCGACGATCATTTTGGGACGTTCCTGCTCAGCCTGTGCTGCCATTGCCTCATAATCAATTCGGCCATCTTCAGCGCGCACCCCATAAGCGGCCACCTGAAACAGCTTACCCGAAACATTGACTTTGGCTCCGTGGGTCAGATGTCCACCATGCGCCAGACTCATTCCCATAATTTTGTCACCCGGCTTCAATACCGAAAGGTAAACAGCCTGGTTAGCCTGAGAACCGGAATGGGCCTGAACATTGGCGTGTTCTGCGCCGAACAGTTCCAGAGCCCGATCAATGGCCAACTGTTCAGCAACGTCCACATACTCGCAACCACCATAATAGCGCTTGCCCGGATAACCCTCGGCATACTTGTTGGTCAGCACCGAGCCTTGCGCCACCATTACCATGGGGCTGGCGTAGTTTTCAGAAGCAATGAGTTCCACATGATCTTCCTGACGCTGGGTTTCCTTACACATGGCATCCCATAGTGCAGGATCAAAATCAGCAATACTGAGGGTTTTGGAAAACATGGTGCACTCCTTCAAAAACTTCCGGAAAATTTGTGGCTAGACACTAATGGATGCAAGAACGAACGGCAAGGGTAAAAAATGCGTGCAAGTCATGAATGAAACTCATCAGAGTTTGACACGCACCGGCTGAGGATGATGGCCGAGTACAAAACGGGCGGCCTTCTTTTCTTTCTTTTTTCGGGGAGGACGCCGCTTGTCAGCAAAAATATCCTGATAGGCCACATGGATGACCGGTGGACCCAACACCCAGACAATCAAGCCCAACCACAACTGGGAAAAAGCCGGCATAAACAGATTAGCCAGCAAAATGACGGCCCAGAGACCGATCAGAGGATCCCGCAATTCCGGCCTGAACAGCAGGGTGAGCGTAGTTTCCACTTCTGACTCCAGCCAGCCATGTCCTTTGTGCAAGGCAAGGGCAATCCCGAAAAAAGCCGGAGAGAACCAGAAGTAAGGCATTAGCGACAAATCTGAGAAGCGCTGTCCGAAAGCGAACCACCAGCCCCAGAATCCCTGACCCATGCCCGAGTCGTCATGCCAGGGAATATTGATCCCGGCCAGCAAGCTGCCCATGACCACTATGTCCTGGCCAAATTCGAAAATTATGCCAAAAACGGCAAAAAGCATTCCCCACACCACCGCCACATGGAGGGCATGCCGCATTTGTCGGTTCGTGTAAGATTCCGTTTCTTCATCGGTATTGGCAGCGATTTCCAGGCCAAACAGCAGGCCAAAGGGCGCAATGGCGTACATCAACCATTCGGGAAAGGGAATGGCCGCAAACACCAATGCTGCAGCGGAAAGCAGCAGCCATGGCCGAGGACGGGCTACTACCAGCTCGGCACCTCCCTCGACCCAGCTCACTACACGATTTACCCACTTCCAGGCCAAAATCATCTCCCAGCAACATGACACACGGCCAAGCACAACTTGTCGCTCATGCTATCTCTTTTGATTCTAAACCATCAAGGCGCATAAACCTAAAAACATCAGTTGCCGTGGGTGCTTTGCCGCGACTTTTGTTCTGAGCCGTTGTTGTTCTTGGCGAAATCCTGCGCCCGTCAGGAGAGCTGTTTGAGCACGCAGGGCGAGTTCTCTCCTGACAGCAGGATGAGCCTTGGAACAACAGGCGAGGAACAATGGAGCAAAAAGCACCCACGGCAACTGCCGTTAGCATAAACACAAAATACTGCCGACTTACGCCGCTTGTCGCCGACGGTCTTGAAGTTTAGACTCTTCCGGCTCTGTTTGATGATTAGAAAAGCACACAATGCCTGCTCAGATACCCGCTGATTCCGTTGGACTGGTAACCCCGCAGACGGTCACTTTTCCAGCTGACCTGCAACTGGAGTGTGGGCGCAGCTTGCCGGGTTACACCCTGGTTTATGAAAGTTATGGGGCCTTGAACAAGGATCACAGTAACGCGATTTTACTCTGCCATGCGCTTTCTGGTGATCATCACGCTGCCGGATATCACCACATGGATGATCGTAAGCCGGGCTGGTGGGAGCATCTGCTTGGACCCGGCAAGGCCATGGATACTGAACAGTTTTTTTTCGTCTGCGCGAATTTTATCGGGTCCTGCAAAGGCTCAACGGGTCCAGCCAGCATCAATCCTGAAACCGGCAGTCCCTGGGGTCTGGATTTTCCTATGGTCACCGTCCGCGACTGGGTAAAAACCCAGGCCGACCTGGCCGATCATCTGGAGATTGAACAATGGGCAGCGGTTATTGGCGGTAGCCTGGGTGGCATGCAGGTTATGCAATGGAGCATGGATTATCCGGACCGGCTGCGTAACGCCGTGGTCATTGCTGCTGCGCCCAAACTGACGGCGCAGAACATCGCCTTCAACGAAGTTTGTCGTCAGGCCATCATGACGGATCCGGATTTTCACAATGGCCGCTATTATGCCCATGACACCAAACCGCGCCGGGGACTGTCACTGGCGCGGATGATCGGCCACATCACCTATCTGTCTGATGACGCCATGCGCACCAAATTCGGTCGGGACACCCGGGGCGGCAAGGCCTTTTCCTTTGGTTTTGATGTGGATTTTGAAGTGGAAAGTTATTTGCGCTATCAGGGTTCAAGTTTTGTAGAACGCTTTGATGCCAACAGCTATTTATATATTACCAAGGCATTGGATTATTTTGATCCGGCCAGTGCGTATGGCGGCAATCTGGCGGAAGCCTTTGCCCGGGTACAAGCGGCATTTTTAGTGGTCTCTTTCAGTTCTGACTGGCGGTTTTCCCCGGAACGCTCCCGCGAAATCGTGCAGGCACTGTATACCTGTAATCGCGACGTCAGCTATGCGGAAATTGAAGCCACCCACGGCCACGATTCCTTTTTAATGCCTATTCCCCAATATGTAGCCGTTCTCGGCACTTATCTGCAACGTGTTGCAGAGGAAATCGGACTATGAAGCTACGCCAGGATCTGGCCATCATCGCCGAATGGATTCCCCCGCAAAGCCGCATTCTCGATCTGGGCTGCGGGGAAGGAGAACTGCTGGCCTATTTGCGCGCCGAAAAGGATGTGCAAGGTTATGGGGTAGAAATTGAGGAAGACCGGGTCGTCGCCGCTATCCGGCGCGGAATTCCGGTCATTCAGCAGGATCTTGATCAGGGACTCAAAAATTTTGCCGACCAGAGTGTCGATACGGTAGTCCTTTCCCTGACCCTGCAGGCTTCTACCTATCCCCGTCAGTTATTACTGGAAATGTTACGCGTCGGCCGGGAGGTCATTGTCACCTTTCCCAATATGGGACACTGGCATGCGCGCTGGCAACTGGGCGTGCTGGGCAAAATGCCCACCACAGACGCCTTGCCCCATACGTGGTACGATACTCCCAACATCCACCTGTGTACGATTCGCGACTTTGAACAACTCTGTGCCGACAACGGCATCGCCATCCATCAACGGGTCGTGCTCAATGAGCGGCGGCGCAGCACTTGGCGCAACCGTTTGTTACCCAACCTATTTGGAGAAGTTGCTTTATATCGTTGCGCCCTGGTCGCACGCTGAAGCTCATGCGAGGAGAACGCCATGACCCTGGAACTGATCAGCTTCCCCCTCTGCCCCTATGTACAGCGTTCGGTGATTACCCTGCTGCACAAGCAGATAGTCTTCAAACTGACGCATATTGACCTGGCCCATAAACCCGAATGGTTTCTCGAACTTTCGCCCATGGGCAGAGTCCCCTGCCTGAAAATCGGCACTGACGCCGTACTGTTCGAGTCTCAGGTGATTAATGAATATCTGGATGAAACCATTGCACCGCCACTGCATCCTGCTGACCCGCTGGAACGTGCCCGGCACCGCGCCTGGATTGCCTTTGGCAGCGAAATGATTGGTGATCAGTTCCAGATGATGGTAGCCCAGGGTGAAGAACGCTTTACGGCGGCCAGTCGCCAGCTTTTTGACAAGCTGGAGCGGCTGGAAAAAAACATGGCCGAAGGACCATTTTTTGCGGGTCAACATTTCAGTCTGGTGGATGCCGCCTTTGCTCCCTTATTCATGCGCATGGAAATTCTGCACGCATTGCGGCCATTGCCGCGTTGGGAATCCTTGGGCAAACTGCGCCGCTGGACCGCCTTACTCATGGAATTACCCGAGGTAGCAGGCTCCGTAACTGCCGACTTTCCCGAACGGCTGCGGAATTATATCAGCGAAAAAGGCAGTCTTTTGCTACGCTCAGTATGAATACAAGCTGCCGCATTTACGATTTGCACAGGAGTCATGCGTATGAGTGATCAACAGGGACAGGACATGCAGGATCAGGCGCTCGTGCCCACCACCCACTTTGGTTATCAGGAAGTCCCGGAAACGGAAAAAGAACACCTGGTCAAAGGGGTTTTCAGCAATGTCGCGGGTAAATACGACCTGATGAACGACCTGATGTCATTGGGTGTGCATCGCCTGTGGAAACGCTTCACGGTAGATTTGGCCCGCCCCCGTCCCGGCCAGCGGGTGCTGGATCTCGCCGGAGGCACGGGTGATCTGGCTGCCGCCATTTATCCGCGCATCAAACCCAATGGTTCCATTGTGGTCTCTGATATCAATCCGGAAATGCTGGCGGTTGGAGAAAACCGACTGGCGGATAAGGGCATCATCGCCGGGGTTGAGTTTGTCGAAGCCAATGCGGAGGAACTCCCCTTTCCAGACCGTGAATTTGATCTGGTCACCCTGGCCTTTGGCATCCGCAACATGACCCATCCCGAACGGGCCTTGAAGGAAATTCACCGCGTCCTCAAAACCGGCGGGCGGGCGTTGATTCTGGAGTTCTCACACCCGCGCTGGCCGGGCTTGCAGTCCATTTATGATATGTATTCATTTAAGCTCCTGCCGCGTATCGGTGAACTCGTCGCCAGGGATCGGGACAGCTATCAATATCTGGTGGAATCCATCCGCCGCTTTCCCGATCAGGAAACCTTCAAAATGATGATGGAAGAAGCCGGTCTGGAACGGGTTGAGGTGTTCAACCTATCGGGTGGTATTGTCGCCCTGCATCGCGGCTTTCGTATGGATTGATGAATGCTTTTCATCTTAATGCCTAAAAATTCCCTCTTGAGCCGAGACTCCGGGCAGGGCATGATGGCGACAATTTTCGCAGAGGAGTAATGCCCATGACGTCCGTCCACAGTCTCGGTTTTCCGCGTATCGGTCATAAACGCGAACTCAAAAAAGCGCTGGAATGCTTCTGGTCCAAAGAAATTGATGAGCAGGAACTGCAGTCCCGCGCTGCCCAGTTGCGTGACCGTCACTGGAAAATCCAGCAGACCTGTGGGATGGACTTCATCCCGGTTGGTGATTTCAGCCTCTACGATCACATGCTGGACATGAGCTGCACCCTCGGTGCCATTCCTCCCCGTTACGGATTCTCCGGCGGTCAGGTGGGTCTGGACACTTTTTTTGCCATGGCACGCGGTTCCAGCACCCAGCCCGCCATGGAAATGACCAAATGGTTTGATGCCAACTATCACTTTATTGTGCCGGAATTCCATGAAAACATGGAGTTCCGCCTGAGCAGCGAACGCCTGTTTGACCAGATCAAAGAAGCCCAGGCTCTCGGCCTCAAGACCAAGCCCGTGCTGGTCGGCCCCATCACCTACCTGTGGCTGGGCAAGGAAAAAGACCTGAATGCCGAAGCCCATCACGAAGCGCAACATCATCATGACGACAGTGCCTGTCATGGTCACGGTGCGCCGGTGGGTAATGCCTGCTTTGATCGTCTGACATTGCTGCCCAAGGTTCTACCTGTTTATGCCGAAATTCTGGAGCGTCTTGCCAGCATGGGCGTGGAGTGGGTACAAATGGATGAACCCGCTCTGGCACTGGATCTGCCCGCCGAATGGCTCGAGGCTATGGCCTCTGCCTACCAGACCCTCAGCAAGGGCAAAAGCCCCAAAGTATTACTGGCCACCTATTTTGATTCAGTAGCTGATCATGCCGAGGCTCTCAAAGCCCTTCCCGTCGCCGGCCTGCATCTGGATTTGCGGCGCGCTCCGCAACAGCTGGAGAGCTTCCTGAAAAATTATCCGGCTGACAAAGTGCTTTCTCTGGGCGTGGTAGATGGCCGCAATGTTTGGCGCGCCGACCTGGATGCTGCCATCAAGATCCTGGAACCTGCACATAAACAGCTGGGAGACTGTCTCTGGGTAGCGCCTTCCTGCAGCCTGTTGCACACCCCGGTTGATCTGGATCAGGAAAACGAACTCGACGCCGAATTGAAATCATGGCTGGCTTTCTCCGTACAAAAGCTCGATGAAGTTGCCATTATTGGTCGTGCCCTGAATGAAGGCGTGGCAGCCGTAGCGCAGGAACTGTCAACCGCACGTGCCGCCGTACAAGCACGTAAAACTTCACCACGTATCCACAACCCGGCTGTTGCCCAGCGTCTGGAAGGGCTGGGTAAGGACGACGGTCAGCGCAAAAGTGCTTTCCAGGCCCGTGAAGCCGCACAGCGTGCTCGCTTCAAACTGCCGGCATTCCCCACCACCAGTATCGGCAGTTTCCCGCAGACTCCCGAAATTCGTAAAGCCCGCCTGCAAAATCGCAAGGGCGAACTGAGCAATGCCGACTACCAGAAAGCCATGGAAGCAGAAATTGCGCTGGTCGTGAAAGAACAGGAACGTCTGGGTATTGACGTGCCGGTCCATGGCGAACCCGAACGCAATGACATGGTGGAATACTTCGGTGAACAACTCGCTGGATTCGCCTTCACCCGTCATGGCTGGGTGCAGAGTTACGGCTCACGCTACGTCAAGCCGCCGTTGATTTTCGGTGACGTCTCCCGTCCTACCCCCATGACCGTGACCTGGAGCAAATATGCCCAGTCCCTGACCCAGCGGCCCATGAAAGGCATGCTCACCGGACCAGTGACCATCCTGCAATGGTCTTTTGTACGCGATGATCAGCCCCGTGAGAAAACGGCACTGCAAATTGCGCTGGCCATCCGCGACGAGGTCAAAGACCTGATCGACGCCGGCATCGGCATCATCCAGATTGACGAACCCGCCTACCGTGAAGGGCTCCCCCTGAAGCGCAAGGACTGGGATCAGTATCTGAACTGGGCATCGCGTGCATTCCGCATTTCTGCGCAAATTGCACCGGATGACGTGCAGATTCACACCCACATGTGCTACTCGGAGTTCAATGACATCCTCCCCGCCATTGCGGCCATGGATGCAGATGTCATTACCATTGAAACCTCCCGTTCACAAATGGAGTTGCTGGATGCTTTTGCCACTTTCAACTACCCCAACGAAATCGGACCTGGCGTCTATGACATTCACTCCCCCCGCGTTCCCAGCGTCGAAGAAATGGTCGGCCTGATGGAAAAAGCGGTCAAAGTGGTTCCCGCAGAGCGTCTGTGGATCAACCCCGACTGTGGTCTGAAAACCCGCAAATGGGCAGAAGTCACCCCGGCTCTGGAAAATATGGTCGAGGCAGCCAAACAGGTCCGTGCCAAACACGCCTGATTGAATACACGCCTCAAACTGACAAGGCCCCATCCGGGGCCTTTTTTAATATTTTAATACTTGCTGATTACCAGCCCTCCTTATAGACTCACTGGCAATTAAAAAGACACCAAGTGATTGCTTGCACCGCGCTCCGCGACTCACCAGTTTCATGCCATCTATTTGGAACTTTTTATGAATCAGTCAATCAATCTTTCCCCACTCAAAAATCTGCGGGCCGATGTGCCTGCCGCCGTGGTCGTCGCTCTGGTCGCCATGCCCCTCTGTCTTGGAGTCGCCCTGGCTTCCGGCACCCCACTGATTGCGGGTTTGATCGCTGGCATCATGGGTGGGGTTCTGGTTCCCCTGTTCAGCCGCTCGCCCCTGGCCGTCAGTGGCCCCACCCCAGCCATTGTGGCCACGCTGCTGGTGGCCATGGAAACCCTGCACAGTTTTCCGGCGTTACTGCTCGCTGTGGTTATTGCTGGCGGCATTCAGATTATTCTGGCGCTCTTGCGTGCAGGGGTGGTGGCTTATTTTTTCCCGTCGGCCGTCATCCAGGGTATTTTGTCGGCCATCGGGATTATCATCATCCTCAAACAATTTCCCTATGCCATTGGTTTTGATATTGGCGAATTTGGTAATCAGGATTTTTTTGATGCCCATGGAGAAAACACCTTCAGTGCCGTTATTGCCGCACTCGCCCATGTGGAATGGGGAGCGCTGCTGGTCAGCGTACTGGCCCTGGTCATCCTGATTGTCTGGGATAAGATAGCCGTCCTGCGCAAACAGACCTGGCTCTCCGGCCCGTTGATGGCGGTGGTGTTCGGAACCCTCCTGAATGTGCTGTTTGTCCATGCCCTGCCCGGGCTTGCCATCGACAAAAGCAATCTGGTCAACCTGCCTGAAATTCGTTCTCTGGCGGACTTAAGGGGCATGCTGCAAATGCCTGACTGGGGCATGATCGGTTCAAAAACCGTATGGATGACCGCTATCGCCATCACCTTTATTGCCAGCCTGGAAAGCCTGCTTTCCACAGAAGCCTCCGACAAACTGGATCCTTTCAAAAGACGCACCCCTCTTGACCGCGAACTGCTGGGACAGGGAGTGGCCAACATCGCCAGCGGCCTCATTGGTGGACTTCCGGTTGCCGCCGTCATAGTGCGGAGCACGGCCAACGTGGCGGCCGGGGCTCGGACCAAAGCCAGCGCCTTTCTGCACGGGATTTTTCTGTTGCTGGCCGTCGTATTTCTGGCTACGTTGATGAATCATATCCCCTTGGCAGCCTTGGCCTCCATCCTGATTTTCGTCGGTTTCAAACTGGCCCATCCGAATATTTTCAGGAAAATGTTCAGGCTGGATAAGTCCCAGTATTTGCCCTTCTTCATCACCATTATTGCGATTTTGTTCACCAGTCTGATTACTGGCGTGGTGATCGGGCTGCTCACGGGTATTTTCTTCGTCCTCAAAGCCAACTATCACAGCGCCATCGATATTGGACGGGAGGGCAACGCCTACAAAATATCCCTGAACAGGGAGGTTACCTTCGTCAACAAGGCGCGCCTCTCGCATATTCTGGAGAGACTGCCCAAAGATGCCGAAGTGATTCTGGATGGCAAAAAAGTCCGTTTCATTGATCACGATGTGCTTGAAGTCATTCGTGATTTCGAACGTGCCGCCGAACTGAAAAACATTCAGTTAAGCGAGCAGAATTTCGACACACCGATACTCAAAGCCCCCGTATAATCCTTACAATCGGCCTTGGGAGAGCAGCTCCGCGTTGCCTCCCGCTGCTGTGGTGTTGATGCTCAGCGCCTGTTCAGCCACCATGCGCAATAAATAATGGGGACCGCCGGCTTTCGGGCCGGTTCCACTCAAGCCTTCACCACCAAACGGTTGCACACCAACCACTGCGCCAATCATGTTGCGGTTTACGTAGACATTGCCGCAGCGGGACCGCGCAGCGATATGTGCCGCCCGCCCATCAATCCGGGTCTGGACACCTAAAGTCAGCCCAAATCCCAAAGCGTTGATGGCATCCACCAGGGCATCAATCTGTCCGGCTTTCCAGGTGACCACCTGCAGCACCGGACCAAATATTTCCTCGCGAACCTGACTGACATGGGTAATGGCATACGCACAGGGGGCTACAAAATGCAGATTACGCTGCTGATCGTCCTGCATGGTCAACACTACAGAATTATCCGTAACCCGGGCATTTTCCAGCAAAGACGGGGGCCAGGCACAACGGGCCAGTAATCTTCCCCCACCCTGCTCCACCCGGGCAATTTGTGCCAGAATATTGGTCTGCGCTTCGGCATCAATAACGGGTCCGACATCGGTGGCATAATGGATGGTCGGTCCAATCACCAGTTCCTGCATGGCCCCTTTGAGCATGGTCAGAATTTCTTCTGCACATTCTTCCTGTACACAGAGCAGACGCAGTGCCGAACATCGCTGTCCGGCGGAACGAAATGCCGAGGCAATCACTGCATCCACCACCTGTTCCGCCAGAGCCGTAGAATCCACAATCATGGCATTAATGCCGCCGGTTTCGGCAATCAAGGGCACAATGGGGCCTTCCTTGGCCGCCAGACCCTGATGAATGTGGCGAGCAACACCAGTTGAACCGGTAAACACCACGCCGCCAGTCAGCGGATGCTCTACCAGAGCCGCGCCTACGGTTTCGCCAGCACCGGGCATCAGCGCCAGCACATCGCGGGGAACTCCGGCCTCCCACAAAAGTTCGACAAAAGCCTGGGCAATGGCCATGGTCTGCTCGGCGGGCTTGGCTGCCACACTATTGCCCGTAACCAGAGCCGCAACGACCTGCCCGGCAAAAATTGCCAGGGGAAAATTCCAGGGACTGATACAAACGAACACACCGCGCCCCCGCAGACTCAGGGAGTTAGCCTCACCGGTGGGACCGGGCAGAGCTTCCTTGCGCATGAGCGCCTTGGCCTGAATGGCATAATAACGGCAAAAATCTACGGCCTCACGCAGTTCGGCAACCGCATCTGCCAAAGTTTTATGTGCTTCGCGCATAATCAGGGAAAGCAATTTGTCCTGCCGGGTTTCCAGCAGCTCAGCCGCCCGGGTCAAAATTTCGGCACGACGCTCGACGGGTACCGCATCCCAGCGCATTTGCCCGGCGTGCAGTGCGTGCATTAACGGGTCTATATCTTCCACCGGTATTTCTTCGGGGGTTTTTACCCGCAGGGCCAATGCGGCTTCCAGGGCGGGGCTACGTTCGGCAATGTAAGTCATATCCATTCCTTGGCTGTTCAGTCGTAATTCACCATGAAGATGGCCGTAAATCTCTATGGGTTTGGGTAAGGCCGCCTCTTCCGCCCGCCAGAGCGGACTGACCAGCAGATCTGCGGCAGCCACATGCTGATTAGCCAACTGATGAACAAAAGACGTGTTGGCAGCGTTTTCGAGAAGTCGCCGGACCAGATAGGCAAGCAGATCCCGATGACGACCCACCGGGGCATATATCCGCAAGTGCTGAATGCGGGCGTGGCGTAAAACCTCCCGATAAATTCCTTCTCCCATGCCATGCAGACGCTGCATCTCAAAACGGGCATCGGGTTGTTGATCCGCCAATTGCAAAACAGCAGCAATGGTCGCTGCATTGTGGGTGGCGAATTGCGGGTAGACCAACGCCTGAGGACCGTTGGCGTTTTCAAGGAGCCGCGCCGCACCGGCCAGATAGCTGATATCAGTATGATGTTTATGGGTAAACACCGGATACCCGGACAAGCCCATCTCCTGGGCTCTTTTGATTTCCATATCCCAGTAAGCGCCCTTGACCAGCCGCATCATCAAATGGCTCTGATTGCGGCGCGTTCGGGCCAGAACTTCGTCAATGGCAGCATCTGCCCGGCTCTGATACGCCTGCACGGCAATGCCGAGACCGTCCCAGCCCGCACAAGTGGCCTGCCCAGCAATATGCTGTTGCAAGGCATCCAGCAAATCGAGCTGCAACTCAAGACGATCACTTTCTTCCGCATCCAGCGTCAGATTCAAACGCCCCTGAGCCGCCAGCTCGGCCAGTTGCTGCAACTTGGGGAACAGCTCTTTCCACAGACGGGCGCGCTGGGCTTCTTCAAAACGCGGATGCAGTGCTGACAATTTGATGGAGATGCCATCCCGCTCCCGGGAACCCCCACTGCCGGGTTGGGTAGCCAAAACGCGCAAGGCAGATTCATAAGAAGCCGCATAGCGGGTTGCATCGGCACTGTTGCGGGCACCTTCTCCCAACATATCGTAGGAATAGCAGAGTGCGGGCTGTTTTTTTCGGGCTTCGGCAGAGCGCCGGCGCGCCTCACCAAGATCCTGCCCCAGTACAAACTGCCGCCCCAGTAGCGCAATGGCCCGCACTGCTGCTGTCACGACGGTATTCATGCCCAGTCGTTGCACCAGACTGCGTGTTTCTTTTTCGGCGAGCAGACGGCGGGATAGAATCAGCACCCGACCCGAAATCTGGGTAATCCAGGACTGTTTTTCCTCACCGTCAAAGCGTGCCCTGCCCAGCTGATCGGCCGCCAGCAAGGCCGCCGTACCGGTATCGGGCACGCGCAGCAGGGCCTCGGCCAGACGCATCAAGGCCAAGCCTTCGGCGCTAGTGATGGGGTACTCCCTTAACAGCGACTCCAGAGCCCAGAACGGGGCTGGCTGCTTGCGCACCGCCTCCACCCAGGGCCGCGCATGATCGATGACGTTCAGCCAGTTCAGCTTGCCGCTGAGCGCCGACAGCAGTGCTTCAACCTGCTGACTTTCATCCCGGTACGGGGGTGGCAGCGTCACAGGTTCCCGAAGAAAATCCGGAGAATCATTGAAATCACTGGGCAAAATAGTATGTAAACGGGTTTGAGACATTCCCACAAGGCTCCTTGCAGCAGGTAATCGGGTTCATGATCAGCCTGTGCCTGCCTCCTTTTTTCATTTACGGGTTTTTATGCGCTTTTGGCTACTGCAGCGCTACAACCTCTTGTAAT
>NZ_JBYCKP010000016.1:0-2601 GCF_057473445.1 Acidithiobacillus sp. TH-A36
ACATCCTGATTCATGCGCCGCATCATGTAGATCCGCGTATCCCCTATTATCATCTTGAAGCAGCTTATGAAGACCTGCGCTCGGCCTATGGTATCTACCTACATGAAATGCGTTTTAGTTTTAGATCCGTGCGCCGGATATTCAGCACCTGCAAACTCTATGATTATGACGCAAAGCAATGGATGAGCTTCCGTTCCGGACGCAGCTGGATTGAACAAAAAGCCACTGAGAGGAGTGTTTCGAGAGATGCCAGCGTTTACCCCGGAAAAACGGCTTATTGATTATTCGTCATCTGCATAGATGTTAGGCTGTGCATGCAAATTATCCGAAGCGGTGTTCAGAGCCTGAAGATGCAAAATCTTCAGGAGCCGCATGACGATCGGGTAAAGAAGAACAGCAGATACTGCCAGATAGACAATGCCCGAGTACAAAGCGAAGGCACTGGCAAACAGTTTTGCGGCTGTCCCATGCAGACTGGACACCGGACCCATGCCACTGAGAATCATGCTGGCATTGAGCAGGCTGTTGATCCAATTGATTTGTCCCAGAAAATGGTAACCCAGGATACCGACCCCCAAAGAGATGGTCATAAAACCCAAACCAATGGCGGTGTAGCGGAGCTGGTGCCAAATAAACTCCGTTCGACTGCGCAGACGGATGCTTTGCAGATGAAGTGGTTTATACCTATTGGGCATTGCCATAATACCGACGGTACCAGTCCACAAATTGCTGCAATCCTGCACGCAAGGGCGTGTCCGGAGCGAAAGCGACGGCCTCCTGAAGAGCAGAGACATCCGCGTAAGTAGCCACCACATCGCCATCCTGCATGGGCAGCCATTCGATTTCTGCTTTTTTATCCAGACACTCTTCCAGCGTTTGAATAAAGTCCGTCAGGGCTACTGGTGTATGATTACCGATATTGTGTATCTGAAAAGGCGCGGCACTTGATGCCGGATCCGCAGGCCAGTTTGCCTGTGGACCGGGGATTTTCGGAACAAGACGGGTGATCCCTTCTATAATATCGTCAATATACGTAAAATCCCGCTGCATTTTTCCATGATTGAATACCGGAATTTTTTCACCGGCAAGAATTTTGCGGGTAAAGCTGAAATACGCCATGTCCGGCCTTCCCCAGGGACCATAAACGGTAAAAAAACGCAGACCCGTACAGGGAATGCCATACAGGTGCGCATAACTGTGAGCCATCAACTCCCCTGCCCGCTTGGTGGCCGCATAAAGGCTGACTGGATGATCCACCGGATCGTGAACACTGTAAGGGAGTTGACTATTAGCACCATAGACCGAACTGGAAGACGCAAAAAGCAGATGTCCGACTTTTTGTGCCCGACATCCCTCAAGGATGTGCAAGAAACCGGTCACATTACTGTCCACATAACTGTGTGGAGCCTGCAATGAATAACGCACACCAGCCTGAGCGGCCAGATGGATTACCACATCAAAATGCGGTCCCGCAAAAAGTGTTTCCATAGCGGAGCGATCTGCCAGATCGATTTTTTTAAACTGAAAAGCTGGATGACCTTCCAGTTGCGCGAGACGATCTTTTTTGAGGTTAGGATCATAATAGTCGTTAAGATTATCAATCCCCTGCACAATCCATCCATCGGCCAGCAAACGCCGCGCCAGGTGAAACCCAATGAATCCGGCAACGCCGGTGATAAGTACCCGCGTTTCCATTATTGGTCCCGTTCAGCCAGCCAGTCGATGTATCGTTCCACTCCCTGTTCTACAGAGAGAAAGGTTTTGCTATAACCGGCAGCGCGTAATTGGTGAATATCTGCCTGTGTGAAACTTTGATATTTACCATGCAGTGCTTCTGGCATGCTGATATAGCGAATGGTTTGGGATTTTTGCAGGCCGGGTAAATCGTGAGTTTCCTCACCGGCCATGCGCCGCATACTGTTGACCACAGTGACAGCCACATCATTGAAGCTTTGAGCCTGCCCCGTGCCCACGTTATAAATACTGCTGCGTGGATGATCCAGAAAGTGCATATTGACGGACACCACGTCATCTACGTGAATAAAATCTCGACGTTGCTCACCATCCGCATAACCTGCGCTGCCCGCGAACAGATGCACATGCCCATCCAGCCGATATTGCCTGTAAAAATGCATCGCCACAGAAGCCATACGGCCCTTATGAAACTCCCGGGGACCATAGACATTGAAGTAGCGAAATCCATGTACCGGGGCCTTCAACTCGTTCCACATGCGCCGTAAATACTGGTCAAACTGAAACTTGCTGAAACCATAAATATTCAGGGGAGATTCGGCTTGGCGTTCTTCCGTAAAACTTCCGGTCATACCGTAAACAGAAGCACTGGAAGCATACAGAAAAGGAACATTATGCCGTTGACACCAATGCAGTAACGCCTTGCTGAAAGCATAATTGTTTTCCATGACATAACGCCCATCCGTAGCCATGGTATCGGAACAGGCGCCTTCATGGAAAACGGCTTCAACGCCTTGCAGCTGATCTCTCTCAATCAACTCCAGAAGACGCTCAGCTTCCATGTAGTCGGCAATTTCCAGATCGGTGAGGTTGAGAAACTTGTCAGCGCGAGTCAGGTGGTCGACCACG
>NZ_JBYCKP010000017.1:0-9118 GCF_057473445.1 Acidithiobacillus sp. TH-A36
GCCAAAATCGCCCTGTTTTCCAATCTCACTGAAAAAGCCGTTATTTCAGCCATTGATACAGACAGTATTTACCGTCTGCCGTTACTTTTCCATGATCAGGGCCTGGATGATCTGGTATTGCAGGACCTGGGCCTGCAGGCACCGGCGCCGGATCTCGGCGCGTGGCAGGGGATTATCCATGCCCTGGAAAATCCCGAAGGGGATATTGTCATTGCCCTGGTCGGTAAGTATGTGGGGCTGACCGAGTCTTACAAGTCGCTGGCGGAAGCCCTGTTACATGCGGGATTGCGTGCCCGGCGCAAGGTGCATTTTCTCTATGTGGATGCCGAAGATATTGAATCCCTGGGTACGGGCATGCTGGCTGAAGCCGATGCGATACTGGTACCTGGTGGATTTGGCGGGCGTGGTACAGAGGGGAAAATTACCGCAATTCGTTATGCCCGGGAAAATAAAGTGCCCTATCTGGGAATTTGTCTGGGAATGCAGTTGGCTGTAGTTGAATTTGCCCGCCATTGTGCCGGGCTGGCCAATGCCAACAGTTCCGAGCTGGACCCGGAAACGCCGGATCCGGTGATTACCCTGATGACCGAATGGTCTGACTCCGAAGGTAATACGGCTTATCGGGAAGAGGGCGGTAATCTGGGGGGGACCATGCGTCTCGGTGAGCAGGAATGTTCTTTGCAGCCGGACAGTCTGGTCGCTAAAGCCTATGCCCAAACCGCCATTTATGAGCGCCACCGCCACCGTTTTGAATTCAATAACCGCTATCGGGCGCCTTTGGCGGCGGCTGGCCTGCAGTATACCGGCTTTTCAGCGGATAGTGCTTTGGTCGAGGTGGTGGAATTGCGGGATCATCCCTGGTTTCTGGGTTGTCAGTTTCACCCTGAATTTACCAGTAACCCGCGTCAGGGCCATCCGCTTTTTGATGCCTTCATGGCGGCGGCTGTTACCCAGCGGGAGAAACGGGCATGAATCTCTGCGGTTTTGAGGTCGGGCTGGATCGTCCTTTCTTCCTGATTGCGGGCCCTTGTGCCATAGAAAGTGAAAAGCTGGCCTTGCAGACGGCGGAAACACTCCGGGACATCTGTCATCGCCTGAATATTCCCTTTATTTACAAAAGTTCTTATGACAAGGCGAATCGTTCTTCGGGCAGCAGTTTTCGCGGCCCCGGCATGGATGAAGGTCTGCGGATTCTCGAAAAAGTGCGCCGGGAGTTGGGCGTACCCGTCATTACTGATGTTCATGAAAAAGAGCATGTGAAAGCGGTTGCCGAGGTTGTGGATGTCCTCCAGACTCCTGCTTTCTTATGCCGTCAGACCGACTTTATTCAGGCCGTGGCTGCAGCCGGAAAGCCGGTCAATATTAAAAAAGGCCAGTTTCTGGCACCCTGGGACATGCTTCATGTTGCCGCAAAAGCCAAGGCGACGGGTAATGCCCGGATTATGGTCTGCGAACGGGGCGCTTCTTTCGGATACAATAACCTGGTTTCGGATATGCGCTCCCTGGCCGTGATGCGCCAGACTGGCTGCCCGGTTGTTTTTGATGCCACGCATTCCGTGCAGCTGCCGGGAGGGCAGGGGGATCGTTCCGGCGGACAGCGGGAGTTTGTGCCGGTACTGGCCAGATCCGCCGTAGCTGCGGGGGTGTCCGGTCTGTTTATGGAAACCCATCCGCGCCCTGCCGAAGCCCTGTCCGATGGTCCCAATGCCTGGCCACTGGGTCGGCTGGAAAGCCTGCTGCGCACCCTTCAACACATTGACCAGTTGGTCAAAGCCCAAGATTTTCCTGAAAATCATCCTGAGGATTTAATATGAACGCCATTGTCCGCATTCAAGGTCGTGAAGTACTGGATTCACGTGGTAATCCTACTGTAGAAGCCGAAGTTCATCTGGAAAATGGGGCCATGGGGCGCGCCATTGTCCCCAGTGGCGCATCGACGGGTGAGCGGGAGGCCATGGAATTGCGGGACGGTGGCTCACGTTATGGTGGCAAGGGCGTACGCAAGGCGGTAGAGCATGTTAATGGTGAAATTCAGGATGCCCTGTTGGGGATGGAAGCGGAAGACCAGGAGCATCTGGATGCTGCTATGTGCGCCCTGGATGGTACTGAAAACAAGTCCCGTCTGGGTGCCAACGCCATTTTGAGCGTTTCCCTGGCCGCTGCCCATGCCGCCGCTCACGCCGCCGGACAGCCGCTTTATCGGTATATTGGTGGCCTGGGTCCGGTGCAGTTGCCGGTACCCATGATGAATGTCATTAACGGTGGTGCCCATGCCGATAATGATGTGGATATGCAGGAATTCATGCTGATTCCTGCGGGTGCGGAATCGTTTTCGGAAGCCTTGCAGATGGGTGTGGAAGTGTTTCACAGCCTGAAAGGGGTCTTGCAGAAGAAAGGATTGGCGACAACGGTTGGCGATGAAGGGGGTTTCGCCCCGAATCTGCCATCCAATGAAGCGGCTCTGGAACTGCTGATGGATGCCATTGCCCAGGCCGGTTATCAACCGGGTAAGGACATCTGGCTGGGTATGGATGTGGCCTCCAGCGAATTTTATCGGGATGGCCGTTATCATCTGGCCAGCGAAAAACGTGATTTAAGCAGTGCGGAATTTGTGGATTATCTGGCTGCGCTGGCTGATCGTTATCCCTTGATCAGCATTGAAGACGGTATGGACCAGAATGACTGGGAAGGCTGGATTACCCTGACAGATCGTTTGGGCGACCGTCTGCAACTGGTGGGCGATGATATTTTTGTGACAAACACCGCCATTCTGCGTGAAGGTATTGAGCGCGGTGTGGGCAATAGTATTTTGATTAAACTCAATCAGATCGGGACGTTATCAGAAACTCTGGCAGCCATTGAAATGGCAAAAACCCATTGTTATACCGCCATTGTGTCGCATCGTTCGGGTGAAACCGAGGATACGACCCTGGCGGATGTGGCAGTGGCCACGGGTTGTGGACAAATTAAAACCGGTTCTTTGTCACGCACCGATCGGGTGGCCAAATATAATCGTCTTTTGCGTATTGAAGAAGAATTGGGTGAGGTCGCACGTTATCCTGGACTTGCAACTTTTTATAATCTCGACTAAAAGGTAATATTATAGAGCGTTTGCTAAGGCGCTTGCATTTCCCGGAGATTATTTCGATATGTTTGATTGGGCGCAGTTCAAAGCCAAAGTGAATACGGCAAAATCAGAAATGCGCCTGGTTGATTTCATGTTGCTCGCCGCTTTGTGTGCTTTGCAATTCCCGCTGTGGTTTGGAACGGGTAGCTGGTTAAATGTGGGTGAATTACATCACAAACTGGAGAGCAAAGAAGTGGTTTTAAAAAAACTGGAAACCCGCAATGATCATCTGGAAGCCAAAGTGGTCAGCCTGCAAAGCGGAGATCGTGCCGTAGAAGAGTTGGCGCGCCGCCATTTGGGGATGGTCAGTAAAGGCGAAATTTTTGTCTGGGTGATTCCGGCAACGGAAAAATCCTGAACAAGCCGCCCGATCGTTTTGCTCAGGCGGTTTTGTCATTCAGGCCCGGTCTATATAGGTTCCATCAGTAGTATTTACCCGGATTTTCTCTCCAGAATTCACAAACTGGGGCACCATCACCGTAATACCCGTTTCCATACGTGCCGACTTGTAGGAGCCTGTTGCCGTCTGTCCTTTGATGGCCGGATCAGCCTCGGTCACTTCAAGAACGACCACCGAAGGTAATTCCACCCCAATGGGGCGATCATTATGCAAATTGACCTGAATTTCCGTATTGGGCAATAAATACCCGGTCTGACCTTCCAGCAGATCTTCGCTGAGAATGGATTGTTCAAAGCTTTCGTTATCCATGAATACATAACCGGTGCTATCGGCATACAAATATTGCATGGTTCGGGCTTCCACAACGGCTTTTTCCATGGTTTCACCCGAGCGGAAACGGGTATTGGATTTGGTTCCTGTTTCGATGTTTTTCATTTCGACCTGAACGAAGGCCCCGCCTTTGCCAGGCTTCACAAAATCCGTTTTGAGTACACGCCAGAGCCCTTTTTCATGTTCCAGAATGTTGCCGGGGCGAATATCAAAGGCCGAAATCTTCATACCATCATCCTTGTGGGCATTCCCTTTAGAGGGCGTGAATTGTACCCTAGAGGCTTATTGCTGACCAGTCCGCTCCTTTAAGAGGTTTCTCATGTCTGACACGCACACCCAGCCCCTGGAAATTCGCCCCTTGATGATCAGTCGGAAGATGGAAATTGACTGGGCAGATGGTCATACCAGTGCGCTCAGTTTTGAATATTTGCGGGTGGAATGTCCCTGTGCGGAATGCAAGGGTCATACCCCGGATGAAGCCCGGGTGATCACCGGCAAGGAAGACGTGAGTATTGTCGATGTGCTGCCGGTTGGAAATTATGCCATTCAAATTCATTTCAGCGATGGCCACAGCACCGGGATTTTTACCTGGGAATATCTGCGTCGTCTGGACGCGCAGCAGGCCGGGACAGTATAAAACCCCGTTAACGTGATGACGCAAGAACCCTCTGAAAACTCTGCCAATCAGGTGCTGGAATCTGATGCACCTTTCGATCTTCGGGAGTTTTTGCGTACGCTGACCAGCCAGCCCGGCATTTATCAGATGTACGGCGTCGGCCGACGCCTGCTTTATGTCGGTAAGGCGCGCAATCTGAAACGCCGCGTGAGTTCGTACTTTCAGAAACAGCGGCATAGTCCCAAAACCCTCGCTATGCTGGCGCAGGTGCAACAGGTCGAAGTGCTCGTCACCCATACGGAAACAGAGGCCCTGGTACTTGAGGCGAATCTCATCAAGCGCCACCATCCTCCCTATAATATATTGCTGCGCGATGACAAAAGTTATCCGTATTTATTGATTGAGACCGGCGTGTCTTTCCCGCAAATGAGTCTGCACCGTGGCGCACAAAAGAAAAAGGGGCATTATTTCGGTCCCTACCCGGCGGTGACGGCATTACGTGAAAGTATGGTGCTGCTGCAAAAGGCCTTTCGTCTGCGGACTTGTGAAGAACCTGCGTTTCGTAATCGCAGTCGCGCCTGCCTGCAATACCAGATTCAACGCTGTAGTGGCCCCTGTGTGGGTCATATTCTCCCTGAAGACTACGCACGGGACGTAAATGATGCCGTCCGTTTTCTGGAGGGCAGGAGTGCCGAGGCCATTCGCAATCTGGGTGAAAAGATGCAACAGGCGGCGGAACAGTTGAATTTTGAAGAAGCAGCCCGACGTCGTGATCAGATTGCCGCCCTGTCCAAAATTCAGGAGCGCCAATATGTGGCGCAAGCGGGTGGTGGCGATTTTGATGTGATTGCCCTGGTCCAGGAAAATGGACAATGGGTCATTTTTGTCAGCTTTATCCGCAATGGTCGTCAACTGGGTGGCAGGGCCTTGTTTCCTCAGCATACTGAAGACCTGCGCGGGCCGGATGTCATGGCAGGTTTTCTCATGCAGTTCTATAATAACAAGGATGTTCCGGGGAATCTTTTGACCAATATATTGCCTCGCAACGGCGCTGCAGTGACGGAAGCCTTGATGACCCAGTCCGGGCATAAAGTGGTTATGGATGTGCCGCAGCGGGGGCCCCGCAAACGCTGGATGGCTATGGCACATACCAATGCCGTGGGGGCATTGCGCCAGCGTACCCAGAACGTCCGTGCGGGGCGGCGGAGAATGTTGTTGCTGCAGGAGTTTTTTGAGCTTCCTGAGTTGCCGCAGAGAGTGGAATGTTTTGATATCAGTCATACCCGGGGTGAGGCGGCAGTGGCTTCCTGCGTGGTTTTCGGTGAAGATGGGGCGATGAAGGAAGCCTATCGTCGTTTCAACATCCGTGATGTGACTGGTGGCGATGATTACGCGGCGATTGAGCAGGCGGTCTATCGGCGCTATGGGCGTCTGCAAAAAGAAGGAATGGCGTTGCCGGAGATTGTTCTGATAGATGGCGGCCCAGGGCAGTTGGCACGTGCCGAGGCGGCACTGGCGATTCTGGAAATTGATGAGATTCAGCTTTGCGGCATATCCAAGGGGACAGCCCGCCGACCCGGAATGGAACTGTTGCATGTGCCCGGTTGGCCGATGGCACGGCAGTTGCCGCCCGATGACCCTGCCTTGTTGGTGATTCAGGAAATCAGGGATGAAGCGCATCGCTTTGCCATTACCGGTCATCGTGCGCGACGCAGCAAAAACCGTCAGGAGTCAGATCTGGATAGCATCACGGGCATTGGTGCCAAACGCCGCATGGCGTTGCTGCGTGCTTTTGGTGGGCTGAAGGGCATTCGCGATGCGGGTCTGGACGACTTGCAACGAGTGGAGGGAATTCATCAGGAATTGGCCCAACGCATTTATGATCATTTTCATTAAGGAAGCTAGCGGACTGTGAAAAAGCGTTTACCCAATTATCTGACCATTCTCCGCATTCTGCTGGTGCCTATATTTGTTGCCCTGTTTTATTGGGGGGGCGAAGCAAGAACCTATGCAGCAACGGCTGTTTTTGCCATTGCCGCCATTACCGACTGGGCAGATGGTTATCTGGCGCGACGCTATCAGGGTGTTTCACCATTCGGAACCTTTCTTGATCCGGTGGCCGACAAGATCATGGTGGTGACCGCCCTGATACTTATTGCCTCTTCGCAAGAAATGCCGCCAGTGCTGGCCGGGATCCTCATCAGTGTGATCGTGGGCCGGGAGATTACCGTGTCTGCCTTGCGGGAATGGATGGCGGAACTTGGTGAGCGCAAAAAGGTGGCGGTGTCCTGGCTGGGGAAGGCCAAGGCGACTACCCAGATGCTGGCCATTTTATTTCTGGTATATCGCGAAGCGTTGTGGGGCGTGTCCGCCCGCATTATCGGAATCGGGCTTTTGGTTGTTGCCGCCATCATGACTTTGTGGAGTATGCTCGGTTACCTGCAAGCTGCCTGGCCCAGTTTGATGGCCTCTGGCCCTGATCTTGACAAGGATGGGTGATACCTTTATCTTTGCGCCCATGCGGGAATAGCTCAGTGGTAGAGCACAACCTTGCCAAGGTTGGGGTCGCGAGTTCGAGCCTCGTTTCCCGCTCCAACATCAAGGGAAAGTTTTACGCTTTCCCTTTTCTTTTAAGGCTGGGTGGCAGAGTGGTCATGCAGCGGCCTGCAAAGCCGCGTACCTCGGTTCGATTCCGGGCCCAGCCTCCAAATAAATTAAAAAAATTCTCCTGCACCTGTCAAATAAACGCTGCATTTATGCGGCTCTTTGCTGAGTTAGGCTTGGTAAGCCAACTGGAACGCTGGTAGATCCACAAGAAACCACCACCACTTGTTTGAGAATGGCTCTAATCCAACGGAAGTCGCCGCCACTAAGGCCGCAAGAAATTTCAGAAGTTGAGGCGGTACAATCAGTTGAGGGCAGAAAATATGGCGAAGAGGTTTGATTGAAAATAATTGGACCCATCCAGTATATTGAGGCCATCGCTGATGGTTCAGGCATTTGGGAGTTGGCGGGTCTCAGGGCGCGGTATGGCGACGGAAACTGGAAAAGAAAAAAGGCATTGCCGTGATAGGCTTGAGCGATGGTAGACAGGCTCTGGCAAGAATGACTGCATAATGAGTATGATGTACCTACTCTCGAAGGTTCCAATAGTGTTAAGCAATGATTATGCATCAACGCGTCAGCGTAGTTATGTTTGCGGTGACTTTATTCTGTTTATCCCGTTGAATCAATCTAAGCGCTGAAATTCACTCATAACTAGCCAATTGTGAATGCAGTTTTAAAATTCATGTGTAAGGCATTTTATGCGTTATATCTGTTGTAATCAGATGTGTTTTGATCTCTATTTTATTTGTTTCATCCATCATATCCAATCTCTTGTTGATGGCTAAGTTTATGATATAAATAATAAATTATAACGTTTCTCATGTTGTTGCATTAATAAAAATTGACATTTTTATATAAATATGAGATATATATAGAAATATTCAATATTTGTTTATTATAAAAATAAATATTATTTGTCCAGCTTAAACGTTTTTTCATGTTTTGTTAATCAGGAGGTTTCGCACATGCCTGTGTCCAGGAAATCCGACACTTCTCAAAAAAATGCTCTAAAACGTGAAGGCGGACTCGTTGGTCTGATATTGGCCTGTGTAGGTGCATCCATAGGTTCTGGCTGGTTATTCGGGCCTTTGTTCACGGCAAAAATGGCTGGCCCGTTGGCCATCGGGTCCTGGATTCTGGGAGCGGCGGCCATTCTTTTGCTGGCCCTGGTGTTTGCCGAGTTGGCACCCATGATTCCGCGTGCCGGAGCAGTCGTCCATCTGGCGCATGTCGGCAATGGACCTATTGTCGGACATATGTGGAGCTGGATTTTATTTCTTTCCTACGCCTCCATCGCCCCGCTGGAAGTGACGGCTGTATTAACCTATGCCAATAACTATTATCCGGGTCTGTTGCAGCCGCATACGGATTTGCTGAGTAGTTTCGGGTTTTTGATCGCCGTGATCATGCTCGGTTTGTTTGTAATCACCAATTTCATGGTGATTGGCTGGGTACTCAGGATCAATAATGCGGCGACCTGGTGGAAAATTGGCATTCCTTTATTAACGGCGGTGATGTTGATTGCGGTGGCCTGGCATCCCGGAAACTTTCACATGCGCGCCGACAATACCCTGAGTGATGTGCATGGCATGTTCATCGCCATTGCCAGCGGTGGGGTCATATTCAGTTTGCTGGGTTTTCGTCATGCCATAGATTTGGCCGGAGAAAGTAAAAATCCCAGGCGGGATGTGCCTATCGCGGTTATTGGTTCGGTGCTGATTGCTTCGGCAGTCTATATCGCCGTTCAGGTTGCTTTTCTTGCTGCGGTGAATCCTGCGGATATTGCCAAAGATGGATGGGTACATTTGCATTTCCAGGGGGTAAATGGCCCCTTTGCGGCCTTGGCAGCGGCGGTGGGCATCGGCTGGTTGGCGACCTTACTGTATGTGGATGCTTTTATTTCGCCCGCAGGCACCGGGCTGATTTACACGACCACTGCGGCGCGGGTTACCTTGGCTACGGCTGAAACTGGTGCAGCACCCATGTGGCTGAACAAGATCAATCGCCATGGTGTTCCCTGGGTGACACTTATTCTCTT
>NZ_JBYCKP010000018.1:0-13093 GCF_057473445.1 Acidithiobacillus sp. TH-A36
CTTTCACCTGTCGGTGCTGGAATCTTGTTTGTTTTCATTGCTTTTTTCGTCTGTTTTAACGCCAGTGCTATTGTTGGATGCGTTCATGGATGGTTGGAACGATAGGCTTCTCTTCTTGGCTGTCGAAAGGTTTAACGAGAAAAAGGGTAATGCGCATGGCACAAGTTAAAACCAATTTGCAACAAAGGATCATCGATGTTCTATCCCGTCATGGTGGAACATTGGAGTATGAGGGATTGCTGTATTTTGTTTTCCCGCCCGCGCAATATCCTCGTGCCTATCGGTATAGTTCTAGAGGTGGCCCGCCTGGATGCGCCATGGCGCTAGGTCGTGCCCTACGCGTTATGCACGATAAGGGGCTGATACGCGATGTGTTGCATGAAACGGGTCGAACAATTCATATCGGGAAACAGGTTCATTAACGGGGCCTTCGCTTGATGGAAACGAGCGAAGGTAGAGAAAAGGCTTTGGCTTATTGTCGGGCCATTTGCAAATAGGGTTTTAACTCATGCTTGTCAAACCACGCTGTTCTGTCTGTGGTGAGCCTGTCCACAATGAGCAGGGTTACCATACGGGGTCCCTGGATCATTACGACTGCCATACTAAGCGGCATCCTTTTGTGAATGAACCACAGACCACTTTGCTGTCGGCTATTCGAGACGGTGACCGGGCCATGAACCAGTTGCGCGACGCAGCCAACCTCAAACCCCGTAAGCCTAGAGCCCTGGCCGGAGAAGGCAAGCTGGCCCAGCATGTCACCCGTCTTACGGTGGAAGCTTTGGAGCGTGTGCTGGAAGAACCCGTTTCCAGTGCCAATCTCTGGCTGCAAGCCGGTGATTATCGTGGACCCAAATGGGATCTGGATAGTTGGGGTGTGGATGCAGTTATTGGCACGGGTCACTGGATGGTTACCTGCAGCAGCCTGGAGCCAATGCGCAATTATCGGTCTTGTAAGGTAGCATTTCTTAATGCGGATGGACAAAATCATTATCACATTACTTCTTTTGAGCCGGTTCCTCTTATCATCCAGGATGAATTTTAATCCAATGAGTTGATGATGTTTGTATATTGCTCGTTGGGTTTGCAACGGTAGTCATTATTAATGCTGTGTTATGCTGATTACATATCGCGTTGTTATTTATTCATTTCCAAAACCAGGATGAATTCATCATGGACCACATCATTGCCATTTTTCATCATTCAGACCTTGTTCCGGTTATTTGTGCGGTTCTGGCCTTGTTGCTCTTTTGGTTCTTCCTCAGAAAGATTTTAGTGCTTTTGGTTGTTATTCTGGTGGCCTTTGTGATTCTTTCCTGGGTGGACCCTGCGTTTACGTCTGAGTTGCAATCCATGGTGCAACCCATGCTGCCGCTCTGGTTGAGATAAAATGAACACACCTTTTCGACAAATTAACCTGTTTGCTGACATTGCCAATGCCTACGCGGAAGCTCCGGGCGGCGTACTGGACAATGCTTCGCTGTACGCTGATGTGGCGGAAGGCATGGGCACGACAAAAGAAGCCTTGGACACCCGGATCCCTATTGGCCGCGCCGGCGTCCCGCGCTCCATCCTCAAGCGCAAAATCCGCTGGTACCAGCAAACGCTTAAACAATTGGGAATTCTTGAGCATGTGCCCGGTGCGCGGGGTGTCTGGCAGTTGTCTGAAAAAGCCGGCAAGGACCTGCACCGAGCCGCTACCGGCGTCACGCTGGTGGCCTTCAATACTGACCTGGGCGTCGCCATTTGGGGCGCGCATCAAGATGTCTTCAGACGCTTCGACGATCCAATCGCCCTATGCATCAGTTCGCCGCCCTATCCGCTCCGGAAAGCGCGTGATTATGGGGGGCCAAATGAACGGCAATATGTGGATTTTATCTGTGCAGCGTTAGAGCCCATCGTCCGCAGCCTTCTCCGTGGCGGGAGCATCGTGCTCAATTTGAGCGGGGATATTTTTGAGTCCAAGAAACCGAGCCGGTCACTCTATCTGGAGCGTCTAGTCCTGGCCCTGAATGACCGGTTAGGCCTTGCGCTGATGGACCGTATTCCTTGGGTGAATTACAGCAAGCCGCCAGCGCCGACCTATTGGGCCTGCGTGAATCGGGTGCAGCTCGCCACGGCGTATGAACCGCTGTATTGGTTCACCAATGATCCAGACCAAGTGCGGTCGGATAATCGCCGGGTTCTGGAGGCGCATTCAGCCCAACATCAACGGCTCATGGCGTTGGGCGGGGAAGGGCGGTCGGCCACTTATGGCAATGGCGCCTATCGCATTCGCCCGGATAGCTTCGGACGGGTAACGGCGGGACGGATTCCGCGCAATGTGATGGAACGTGGGCACGCCTGCAGCGACACCAAAGCCTATCGGCGGCAGGCCAATGCGCTGGGCTTGCCGAAGCATGGCGCCATTCAGCCGACCAGTATTCCGGATTTCTTTATTCGGTTTCTCACCGAACCCGGAGAACTCGTGGTGGATCTGTTCGGCGGTACGGTGAAAACCGGATTAGCGGCGGAACGATTGGGGCGGCGGTGGTTGGTGACAGAATGGATGTATGAGTATTTGCGCGGGGCTGCTGAAATATTCACGCAATTTGCGGGGTTTCAATCGGCGTTCTGTTATCCGTTGGATAGTTATAATGGAGCCTGATGCTAAAAAAGGAGAAATAGCATGGCTGACAAAACCGGCATTGCCTGGACAAACGCCACCTGGAACCCTGTCACCGGCTGTGCCAAGGTTTCACAAGGCTGCAAGCATTGCTACGCGGAACGGGAGTGGGCACGGCTTTCGGCCAACCCCAAAGCCGTGAGCTACTACGGCAGAGCCTTTACGGACGTGGCCTGTCATGAAGATCGTCTGGACCAGCCCTTGCGCTGGAAAAAGCCCCGGATGATCTTCGTGAACTCCATGTCGGACCTCTTCCACGAGGCCGTGCCGGATGCTTTCATCGACAGGGTATTCGCAGTCATGGCCCTGGCCGAGCAGCATGTTTTTCAGGTGTTGACCAAGCGACCGGAGCGCATGGTGGAATGGTTTGTGCCGGGCTACGACAACCGAGAGCATGCGGTTGGGCAAGCCATGCGTGAAATAGCCGCTGCGCGGGGTCTTGATATTGCCGGCATACCGGAATGGCCGCTTCCAAACGTCTGGCTGGGCGTATCCGTCGAAGATCAGGAAACCGCCGATGCGCGGATACCGCTGTTGATGCAGGTGCCGGCCGCCTTGCGATGGGTCAGCGCAGAACCGTTATTGGGGCCGATTGATTTCGAGGCCGTACCGGTAGGCATGTTCGGTCCTTTGCGTCCCTATCAGGCTTCCGCAACGCCGTTTAACCAGCAGATTAACTGGGTCGCTGCGGGTGGAGAATCTGGGTTTGGACCGAACATCAGGCCCATGCACCCCGACTGGGTGGAGTCCATCCAGAAACAATGCGAACAGGCTCATGTACCGTTTTTCTTCAAGCAGTGGGGCGAGTGGCTTCCATTGACACAGATGACACCGGAATATGCCGCCAGTCTCTACCGCTCCAACCGACCGGCCAAGGATGGTGAGGACCAAAATGAGCTAGATGACGAATATGGTTCACACTGCATTGTCCCGCAAAAAGTCATTATCCATAACGGGCAGGTTTTCTCTGTGGAAGATCCCCGTTCCTTTGAGCAGGATTTTTTCGGTACTCGATCTATTTTTCGCGTAGGCAAGAAAGCGGCTGGATGCCTTTTGAATGGTCGGGAATGGCAGACTTGGCCTGCTGGAAGGATCATGGATATTGTTGAAGGCTGATTAAGGGACAGTTTATGAGTGGTTTCGCGGTACGCTGGAGAATTGGCGGGATGAAAAATTTCAACGAGCGCATGAGTCGTTGGCATGGGGCAAGTGGCGATGAAATTAAAACCGAGTGTGGACTAATAGTGCCCGTGATAGCGCATGGACAGCTACCAGAATCCTACGAACTGGATGACTACCGTACCAAAATCACCTGCAAAAAGTGTCAAAAGTTATTGCTGCCAAGGAAGGAATAAATGCCCGCTGACTTTTCGTTTTTTGTCTGGCTTTGGCTGGTCATTCCTGCTGCAATAGGATTGCTGTTGGTGTGGGTGGTCGCGTTGGAAGTGCAACAGGTGTATTGCAATTTTCTTGTCTGGATTCGGAGATTACAAGATGAAAATAAAAATAAAATCTGATTTCAGAGATTACTACGACCATGCTTTTTGCGGGTCGTATGAAACGCCTGATGCCGTTTTTCAACGACAAAGCACAGGCGGCATGTCACGTTCTGTCATGTTCGCCGCCTTTGAGCTTGCCGGATTATTGACGCCCCGGCATGGTCTGGTGCGCGACCTGGTGCCCGCATTAAAGGCGGAGTATGCCAATTATCCGAAAGAACTTTGGCAAATGATGCAGGTGGTGGTGCATGTTGATGAACAGGCGCATGCTGGCGATGGCAAGGTGGCCCTGTCTTTTGATGCCGCAGAAACCCAATTTCCGGCGGCGTTTGCCGTAGAGTTCATGCCAACGGTCGCGGGGGTTGGTGCGATTTCTTATCGGCATCTGCGCGTGGGCAAAAGGATGTTTTGGCTGCGCTACACCAGCCTTGATGATTGGCGCTCAAATTGTGGCGACGTACAGATTGAATTTATGTGCGAGGCGGGTTCTGCCACTCCAGATACTCCCTTTTTTGACTTGTCTCCCATGGTCGCCGTGGATTTTTTAAGGATTGGGAACCAGATGTACGCCATTGACCTGAATATTGCCCCTGGTTTACGCGGCACTGGCATAGAGAAAATCGTACAGCCAGAGGATGTGTTGCAGGAACTAGATTCTTGGTTTGTGCGAAAACTATCGGGGAATAACGCGGATTCTTGGTCATAAAATATGAAAAGATGGTTTTATTTCGGATTTGTTGCCACGATGGCTGTGCTTATTTGGTACTGGACATTACGCGGATTTTATACCGGGCGCGTAGATGTTTTCCTAGGGCATATCACCTATGGAAAAGCCCGATGGACCGCACATCCGTTCTGGTACGTGTTCGGGATGACGGAGTGGGCTATTCTTTCCGCAGTGGCAGGTGTGATGCTTTGGCGGGCGTGGGTGACTATCCGAAAAATTCATCCCGATCACACAACACAGCCTTGATTGTTATGCGGCGATTGATGTCATGCTATAGCAAGAAATAGCTGATTTTTGCTATATAGTGTGTGGACAATCATTTTCTTTGGTATGGAGATCACAGTATGCCTTCAGTCATCAGTCCGGTCGTCGGTAAAATCTACACCCGAAGAGAGTGCCTGCTGATTTGGCGGAAGTACGAATTGCGGGGTGGATATTCCTTCACGACCGCTGTTTTCTCATTCCTCGGCGCCGTTATTTGCTTTCATCACGACATCACGCTTATGGGGTTCCAACTCGGTATCCCCCTCGCTGCCTTAACCGCCATTGCGCTCGTCACCATGTTCTATTTCCTTGAATTGGCCATCCGCTGGAAGTTTACCCCACTGCGTACCATTTGGGAGCTCTATGACCTGTCCGGACGCTATATCGACATCTATTCCGCCCTCCGGCAAATTCATTATTTCCGACAACGCCTCACCCGGCGAGAGTGGAAAATGTTTCTCGATGCTCTGAGCGAGCGGATTGACGCGGATGATAATGACGACGATGACGATGATGACGACGGATACCGTCATCGTTTGAATAAAGCCAAAAAAGCCGTGCCATTCTTCGGGCTTGTTCCAGGCTTGTCCTAGCAGTCTGTCGGACTTTTGATTTTCCAAAAAATCAATATATTGATTGTTACGTGTTTTTTCAATGTAAAGATATTTGCCCATAATGGGCGGATGCTCATTAAATCCTCATTTTCTTTTGCAGACGGAGATCCCTTGCTGCTGTACGTGGAAAAATGCCCGGGCGATATTGTGCGATTGACGGACGCTGGCCAAACGCGGATGCACTTGCGGGATGAACCCGATTCATTTTGTGCGGGTGAACGTGAGAAGCTATTCCGGCAGATGATGGCAAAGGCGGGCGTAGAAGAAAATGACGGGCAGATTTTTTTAGATACCCCCAAGGATCAAATCCGTGCTGCGGTTTTGCAGCTTTCTGAAGCTATTAGGCTTTTGGTAGAGTTCCTGGAACCGTAATGTGGTTTCTTTGCGACTCGTTCACTTTCAAGTTGGTATTGCGGATTTGAAAGAACGCGTGCCCACTGACCTTTCGTTTGTTTCGTGATTCAATGAAAGGATCGATAGCAACAGGCTTTCAAGGAGGAAATGTTGGCTTTTTATACAAATCAGTTTTCCGCACATCGTTTTATTTTGCGGGATTGGCTGGCATTAGACCGGACCATTCTTGCCAATGAGCGTACTATCTTGTCTTTCACCCGCACGGCGCTGGTACTCATTCTGGCAGGGATGACCTTTATCCGCTTTTTCAGAGCAAATCGGTGGTCCGATCTCGGTTATGTGACCTTGGCTATAGGGGTCGTTTTATGGCTGGTGGGGTTCCGTCTCTATCTCAAAAAGAAACGGGATTATCATGCCTATGTGGATGAACTCCATAGGGAGGAGCGCGACGATGCAGCGGCATCCCTATGATGACTACGCCCGGGGAAAAATGGTCTTGCGAGACTGGCTTGCGATGGATCGGACTATGTTTGCCGCTACCCGTACCTTCAATGATTATCTCAAGATTTTCATGACCGCCATTATCGCTACACTGGTTTTCCTGGTTATTTTTAAAGGAAGTTTCTGGGATGTCGTGCTCTATGTGGGCTTTCTGGTTGCGGCAATTTTACTGGTAGCCGGAATTTTTTTGATGGCACAAGCCTATTTTCATCATCGGAACCTGCATCATGATGGATAAAGCAAAATGGCTCCATGCGCTGCATATCGATGACCATCGGGAGCACTTTCATCAATACGGAGACAGCCTTGTTCTCCAGGACTGGTTGGCACTCGACCGGACGGCAGCGGCCAATAAACGGACCCTGTATGCATTCATGAGAACGACCCTGGATTTTAACGTGTCCGGGCTGGTTTTTATCCGCTTTTTTGATTATGGCTGGATTATGACGGTCGGCTGGGTTTTTCTGGGTATCTCCGTTTTGTTAGGGGGTTACGGGATCGCCCGTTATTTTCAGGTGAAAAAGCATTACCAGAAATTTCTACAGGATTCGCCCAAGCCCAAAGCGTTGCATCCTGCCCCGTGATTCCGGCATTTTGGCTGTCTCAAGCATTTGGCGGGCTGGCGCTGGTGTTAGATGTTATTAAGTTCACGCGAACAAAACGCAGAGCCCTCATTCTTTGGGGGATTCCTGCAGGCTGGTCCATGGTCGCTTCACAATATTTCCTCGGGCAAGATCAAGGTGCAGTGTTTCAGGCGATGGCGAGTCTGGAAAGTTTGTTACAAAGCCTTACCGGTAAGGACAACCGGGAGCACCGGCTAAGACGCATGATTATTGCGCTGGTTTTTGGGGGGATGGGGTTCTGGATTTACGCGCCGACCGCGATCTGGTGGACATGGCTTCCGGTCGGGACGTATATTTTCGCCAGTTTAGGGAAACTCTTTTATCGACCCTGGCTGATACGATTGGTCTGGCTGGCAAGTTCTAGTTTCATTATAACTTATTCGATAATTTGCGGGAACTGGGCCATTGTCTTGCAGCAATTTGTGGTTATGAACTTGACGCTGTTATTTTTATGGAAGGCCTATCAGAATTATCGGACAACAAGACTTTAGTTTGGGGTGATACATTACTTCGTTATGCTGACATAACCAATGCTCTTTCATACCTGCGCTCTGCACCTTTCCTCTTGTTCTGATGGGTGTGTTACGCTAACCATTGACGAAATATATGTTGTTCAAAAAGGAGCTATTATGAACGTCGAACAAATAAATACCGAATTTGACAGTCTGAAATCCTGCAATACCGCCTTCGCACAGCAGTTGCATGATTTTGCTGTCAAGCTGCACGATGCGGCACAAAGTGGAGATGCGCAACTTGTTGGACTGTATAACGACCTGAAAAGCATTTCCCAGAGCTATCGGGCCGAACAGCAGCAAATCCTGGTTCTCTTGCAAACGATTCACGAAGGTATCCAACGCCATTCCCATGACCCAGACTATCCGCATGGAAATCCATCGGGGGGTAATTATCAAAATTTCGCGCATTCCCTCCATCATTCTGGTTTTGGCCAAGCTATTGTTCGGGGCATCGGTTTTGGAATCGGTGATGATTTGATTCGCCATATTCTGTAAGCGTTGTGCTGCAAGTGGTGGTCGCCTTGTTTGCTACTACGGCCAGACAGATGATGGAGGGATGATGCGATTTCTTGAAAATAATCCGGCCATATCCCGGCATTCAGCCAATCCTGTCGGACGTGACTTTATCGTGGGCGATCTCCATGGTTGCCGGGCCATGCTGGATGACGCACTGGCACAGGTATCCTTTAAACCGGGAAAGGACCGCCTGTTCAGTGTCGGCGATCTGGTGGACCGTGGCCCGGATTCAGCAGGATGCCTGGCCCTCCTGGAAGAACCCTGGTTTTATCCGGTCTTGGGCAACCATGACGCTATGCTGATGGCGTGGATTGCCGGAAAAACTAAAGACCGTCGGCAACGGGATTACGCATATGCTTTTACTTGCATTAAGGGTTGGCAATGGGCCAAGCGATTTACCCGGGTAGCGCAATATATGCCACTACTCGAACGAGTACCTTTGGTGCGGGTCGTTGAGAGCGAAAAAGGTCGATTTCATGTTGCCCATGCTGAACTTGCCAATGCTCTTTCGAATGATTCCTGGACAGATGCTTTGCTGGATGCGGGAGATCCCGCAATTTGGGACCTGAAACATTTTATCGTCGGCTTTGACGATATGGGGACATGGAAGGATCATATTTTGTGGGGTCGAAGTTTGATCGTCGATTTCAGAAATCGTGTGCGGAAAAGCCAGCTTTTGCCGTCGCGGCATCAAGAATCGCTCTCCCGGACCTATGTTGGCCACACCATCATTCCGCCTGTGTCCGGCCAATGCCCGCTGGAAATACGCAGTCATGTTTTTCTGGATAGTGGGGCTTATCAGGCGGTTTCCAAAGAACGGGATGGTATGGGGCTGACACTCTGGAATCACACGGAAAATTGCGGAGTTTTTATGGACGCTAAAGGATATGTCAGCCATTTTTCGAGTGAGTAGGTAGGCGACACGTAATCCGTGCAACGATTTCCACTCCCTTAGAAACATTTGGCATCATATCGGGTCAAAGTCATTTGTTGGGGAAACTGATGCCCACAAACTTTTGCGGGATTAATTGATCGTTTATTTCACTGCCCAAAATGGGTCAGTGTCGATTCGTGCGTTTTTTTCATGCTCTCCAAGGGCCAGCAGGCGGTGTGCTTGGAGACTGGCTGTGGGCTAGAAAATAACCCCTGCAGCTTGCCATGGTTCTCACCTTAACTCTGCCGGGGGCAAGCAGGCCGCCTTTTTTGGGCGGCTTTTTTGTTTTTGCACGGTGGCAAAAGAGATCAAATTGATCCCAGGCCTGCTATTTTTATCGAATTCAAGTACCCTGCCCTAAAGGACAGGGATTGCCCCTGACCGTGGACAAAGGATGGTCCATCACGAGCACCCCACCTTGAATATGAGATACCCCGGTTTTCCCCTCGTAATACGCTTTCAGGGCTTTGTACTGGAATCTGGCCTTGGTCGTAGCCACATACTCGCCGAAAGCATTTACACTCAGGAATCCGTCGCGCACGAGAACGTCCCGTGCCTGTTCAAATAACCACAACAAACTGTTACCCGCATGCGTGTCTGCATGTTCACTGGAACCGCAGGCCGTGCATTCAAACTTCTGGTCCCTTCGGTTGCCCGGATCCACCTGCCCGCAACGGCAGGCCTGACTCGAATACGCGGACGGGAAATCGTGTATCCGCATGCCCAGCTTGTGGGCCTGTTCGCGCATCCAGGTGCGGATCGTTCCGAAACGCAACAGACGCAGTAGTTTATGCATGCGCCGCGATAATCCACCGCCCAGCGTAATCGAGAGACTTTCCAGTATCACGTCCGTCACGCCCTGGGCGCGTAGTTGCAATAACACGTCCTGGATCTTGTTGCGCAGAGTGGATTCACGATGCTTCACGATCTTTTTTAAGTGCAAACGATCCGCCGTGTCCAGATGCTGGTAGCCTTTCTTCTCCAACCGGGCAAGTTTAGCCTCATGCTTTTGCAGCCAGTCTTCCTCCAGGTGAAACATCAGACCATTACTGGCTGCCAGAAGATTAGTCTTCACATTCAGGTCTATACCGACAACCGTTTGAGGCGTCAGGAGCACATCTGTCCGGTCGTAAACCAGACTGATATCCACTTCACCGCGCCGGTTCAATGTGACCCAGTGCTCTTTGGTCAGGTCATAGGGTTTATCGTGATATTCCGGATTCACAGCCATTGGTAATGCTATCTCCCATTGTGGTGTCTTAAAGAGATACCAATCCTTGAATTTTCTATTGGAATCGTCTTTGAACCAATGAGAATGCCAACTGGGATTAGCTTTGTGCTTATTGAATTGGGCGGCTTTCATGTAACTGCCAGTGGTGTATTCCACCGGATGTATCCGTCGTGCCACGTTGTATTGATGGTCCGCGAGCAACCGAATCAACCGGTCCCGTCCAAACTTGCCACAATAGCTGCGCCATGCCTTTTGCCATTTTTTCGGCACGTCCGCATCGGTTTTTGGTAGAGCTCGGAAACGCATTGCATTGAGCAGCGTCGCCAGATTTCCGTAAATCCTATGGCTTTTCCAACGGAGAAGGCCCTTGCTCAGTTCCGGCTTTCCTCTGGAAAGATGGAAAGTCCGGTTGGTCATGACCTGTTGTACATGATTGACGGTGTGGGTGCATACCACCTTATGGAAAAGCTGCTGCATTTCCCATGCAGTAATGACATCGGTCAGCGCTGGTGACAGGGTTTTATTAAAATACTGGTATCCGTGTTTTTTGAAGTCCGGTATTTCGATATCCGCCAGATGCGAAAAAGCAAATTGCGCCATGCTGTTTTTAATAACACGCACCTGTTCAAAATGATCGGCTATGCTCTTTTTCTTTTTTGTATTGGACCATCCCGTGCGAATACGATCTGTAACGGTATGCACGGTTTCGGGAATACACAACGCATCTTCAGCCGTTAACTGTGGTGTCTTTGTTTTGCTCATAGGATGATTGTATCCTACTCAAAAAGGACAGGCCATGTTTACGCGATAGACAAAACCGAGCAGGTCCTGGCGCGCGCTCTGCATCCCCGCCCTGAAGGACGGGGTTTTCCGCGCGATTTTGATAAACGCGAAAAATCACTTGGTATAATACTACATATACCACTTGATACAGGGAGTTGCCACATGAACGACGATTATCTGGAGTTTCAGCACAGAGCGCAAAGAAAAGCGCTGCTGGTGGCTTTGCACCACGGCGCTACTATAAGTCGGTCCCGGAATGTCCGCGATGCGCCATTCATTGTACGGGTTAAAAACGAACAAGGCATTGTGCCGGCGGGTTTGGTTCATGAGTTATCGCAAGAAGGAATTTTGCGAAAACAAGATTATCCGCATCAGTTTTTTTATACGCTATCCGCTCGGGGCGCACAAGTTGCGCGTGAAGCGAATAGCGTTACGGCGTAGTTACGGCATCACTATTCTATTTCATTGCACCATCATCTGGCATATTTCACACTCACCAAAAAGCTGCCTGCCGCGCGTCACGCGCTTACCTGGCACTCGAGGCCCGCGTTGGCGGAGAGCCGATGTGCAGGCGTGGATTGATCAACACGTCGAACATTGATTCTGTTTCTATTCTGAGGACCTGATTTGATTAAAAAACATCCAGAAGGAACTCCTTTAAAGCCTCGTTTCTGGTATCCGCGCGATTTGAATATTCCCGATTACGAACATGATGGTCATGACGCCGCTATCCATCATGGTCCGGATGATACCATAAAAAGAAACTCCGAAACCGAACGGAGACAGCGCCGGAAAAGGCATTACCCAGGTTAGCATTATACCCTGAATGCCAATTGCCATGAGAAATAAGGAGCATTTTTGTGGGCAGCAAATCCCGTCGTCGTAAGCAACGCAGTCAAACCCAACAAGAGCCTGTCAAGTCATGGAATAGCGCCATCTCCATTGCGCTTGCCCAATTGGGCTTTGCAGCGCAGTCCGGCGATGCAAAGCGTGTCGCTGATGCGCTCATCCAGCGCGGCATTCTGGCAGCGGAAGGGCCATTCCTGGAAAAGAACATCCCTCTTTGCGATCTGATTCATACCGCCTGGGATATGCGACTGCAAAACAAGTCACATGGACCGCGCCAGCAATATCGAATGTTGTTGTCCCATCATCCACAAAGTGCTCAAGCTCTGGAATGGATAGGCTCGCTGGCAGAGCAAATTTTAAATGAGGAATCGGTCGTCGAGCAGATTGCGAAAGAGGTGATTAATTGGGCGGTGGAGGAGGAAGCGGTAGACCTTGTATTCACAGAAAGCGAATTCGATCTGTCGAGTTATGGCAAACGCACCGGACACGGATACGATCTTTCGTGCTATGGCACATTAGGTCAGTTCATGGATGAGCCCACGGAAGAGAGAGTGGCTACTTTTATCAGCGGATTCGGTTTCGCCACGCTTACCGTGTCTGATTCCATCGAAGAATCGGCGCAACATTTTGTTTTTGACGCATTGCGGTCTGCGGCAGAAAGAGCCGTGGTCGATGCGCCCAATGTGTGTCCTGAATGCCGTGATTTTTTCAAATTGGCCGTAGAAAATGCGGAGGCTTACGATGAGTTTATCGTGGATGCGGGATACGAGGTCTTATCCCGGCGGGATTGTGACCCCATAGATATTATGCTGACAGCCGGATCTCTGGATTTTCGCAGAACCTTGGCACGGTACCGTCCTGACGCGCTGGAGAGGTTGCGTCGTGATGGCCTCAACCGGATAGACACGAAAGCTTTATTGCGGGAAGCCGCCGCCATGGCCCGTGCCCCTTTAGTCTGCAAACCCTCGTATCCGCCTGTTGTTGGTCAACAAGCGTTCGTTCCCATACTGAATATCGCCGC
>NZ_JBYCKP010000019.1:0-1337 GCF_057473445.1 Acidithiobacillus sp. TH-A36
GTGTAGGGCCACTTGGTCCCCAGAGACAGGCCATAGCCAAAGCCTTCAACGATGCTGCCGAGCAGGATCAGGACGATGGCAAAGCCGACTTCGCTGGCCTTGAGGCCGTTGACCAGGCCATTCAGCAGTCCGTGACTGCTGAAGCCCTGCCACAGGCCCGCCGCCACCGCCAGCAGCAGGGCTGCGGTGATCATCCGGCCAATCCAACGCACTACCGGCGTCATCTCCCCTTCTATGGCGTGGGGGAGTGCTGAATCCGACACTACTGAAGGTTTTGCTCCCAGGGACGTGGACATTCTCGTGCTCCTTAGTTACCTGAATCCGTATGGGCATTCATCCCCGGCATGGCTGCCATTCCGGGAGTGGCTGATGCATGCACGGCAGGTTGCATGGCCGATGACATCACCGACATATCCATGGTCCGCAGATACAGCTGTGAGAACATCCACCAGGTCAGCCCGATGGTAATCAGGAACAAAGGAATAAACAGCACCAGAGCCACGGTATTCCAGATGTTGTGTTCGGAAATATCGATATGCAGCAGGAAATAAATCTGGGCAATCACGGCAATTCCCGCACACACTGAAATCACCATTAACAAACCGAAAGGTGGAACCGAATGAGAGGTCACCAGAAAAGTTGCCACCAACATCAGGAAAGCCGAAATGGCAAAACCCAGAAAGTAGCCCTTGGAAGTGGACAGTTGCACTTCCGGATGCATGGTCGGATCTGCGGCACCGTGACTCATGATATGTATCCCCACAAGTAGACAAAGATATAAACAAAAACCCAGATCACCGCCTGCAAATGCCAGAACATCCGCAGGGTGAGCAGACGACCCACCGTTTCCTCGGTAAAGCCCTTGGTCATCACCTGGGCCATCATCACAAGAATCCAGATCAAGCCGAAGAAAATATGGGTCGCGTGCACCTGAGTCAGCACCATGAATGCCGACATGCCGCCGCTGCTGGCAAGGGTAATACCCATGGAATACAGATGACTCATGTCATGAATATCCAGAACCAGGAAAACCACACCCAGCACAAAAGCTGCCAGCATACCGTTGATCAAGCCGCTCTTGTTTTTGTGCTTCAGGGCATTCATACCGAAACCATAAGCCAGAACACTCAAAAACAGGGCGATGGTCTGGGCAAAGGTGTACCAGGGTTTGACGAATTCAGCAGGGGTCGGCCCACCGAAATAACTATGTTGATAACTCAGCACCCCATAAGCGGCAAACAATGTCGCGAACAACATACCGTCGCTGAGCAGGTACAAAAAATATCCCAGGGTGCGGGTGGAAATCACATCATGGGAATGATGATGGGTATCCCACA
>NZ_JBYCKP010000020.1:0-1175 GCF_057473445.1 Acidithiobacillus sp. TH-A36
GGCAAGTCGTGCCGGGCGGCAAAACGATCAATCTCTGCACCTCGCGCCATACTGCCATCGGGATTCATCAATTCGCAAAGTACAGCAGCCGGGGCCAACCCCGCCAAGCGCGCGAGTTCGACAGAGCCTTCCGTATGCCCGCGTCGGCCCCGAATACCATCAGGATGGGCACGAAGGGGGAACACGTGGCCGGGGCTGGCTAGATCTTGTGGTCGTGCATCCGGGTGGATGGCCGCACGAATGGTGCTAACCCGGTCTGCGGCGGATACTCCAGTGCTGACGCCCTCTCGCGCCTCAATAGACACGGTGAAGGCCGTTCCATAGCGACTTTGATTGTTGGTGACCATCTGGGGAAGCCCCAGGCGCGTCACATGCTCTGGGGTCAGGCAGAGGCACACGATTCCGCTACATTCCCGAATCAGCATCGCCATGCTTTCTTCGGTAATGCATTGGGCGGCGACAATCAGATCGCCTTCATTTTCTCGATCGGCATCATCTTTCAGAATGACTGGACGACCGCAACGGACAGCTTCCAGAGCCTCGTCCCATTCAGGACGCGAAGGACAGACATCTTTCAGTAAAACAGGTGATTCAATAGACATGAAACGCTCCCCGCAAAAAGTAAAGGCGAAAAACATTTCAGGACAGGCGCAAACACACTCTTTCGGGCAGCCGCAAGGGCTACCCGCTTCTCGTGCATCAACATCTTCTTCCATCCGGACTATGACCGTCGGCTCTGGATTTTCACCAGATCTGCTGTCCCTGCAACCGCAGGCGCTCGCGGGCTTACCCTGAAACGGGCTTACCGCCGGTGGGGAGTTTCACCCCGCCCTGAAGATGAGGTTAAAAGTTAACATAGGTTTTGCTGAGAGGCCAACATAGTCTGGCTGGCAGGGGATTTCATTAAGCATCGGCGGGAAATCTATGAGAATGAACTACACACGCTCTGGTAAAGCTGCAATCCCTATATTTATGCTTTGATACAACACAGGGTTTGTTTCCATGATTATAGCAAATTCATGCCGCCATCGACCATCATCACTTCACCCGTTAGATAAGTCGATTCGGTCAGCATCAACGCCACATCGGCAATATCTTTCGGACTCGCGCTGCGGCGCATAGGCGCTTCACGTATCCACCGCGCACGAATATCGCCCCAATTCTCGGTCAGCGGC
>NZ_JBYCKP010000021.1:0-1105 GCF_057473445.1 Acidithiobacillus sp. TH-A36
ACATGCCCCCCATGCTATGACCGAGGATAAAGACTTTGCTGGAGTGAATCCTTGGGTCGCTTCTCAGGAAATCAGCCGCAAGGATAGCATCCTCAATAGTTTCTTCTTTTACTGATAGGCCAGTGTCATTTCTCATTTGCTTGCCATAGACGAATGTTCTCTTGTCATACCGTAACACGGCGATTCCCCTTGCCGATAGCCCCTCAGCAAGGTCTTTAAACGGAGTGACATTCCCGATTTTTTCATCCATATTGCTCGGACCTGAACCATGAACCAAAACTACCGCTGGGAATAATCCGTTCGTTCCCTCAGGAATGGCCAATATGCCGTTCAGTGGGTATTTCGTCTCAGCACCGATAACAATTTTTTCATCACCCATTGCACTCACCTCCGATGGTTGAAAATCAAAATAAAACGCCATGCGTTTATCGATGGTGTCGATCCTCTTTTGCGTAAAAATACGACGCCACAACCGTAATGAGCACCCATAAAATAACCGGCAATAAAACTGCAGGCATCATCATTTTCCCAATTGGTAAAACCCAGGCGAGAACGACGATAAGCATCCCCATTGGAATGCCCAATTGTCCGCATAACCGGTGAGTACGAATCCAGCTTTGTTCGCTTGATAATGTCCAAGGCGTGCGAACGCCGATCCACCAATTCGGTCGAAGACGCGGTAAAACATTTGCGATCAGCATGAACATGATACCGTATGCGGTCGGAGCGAAACGCATAGAACCGATGTGCAAAAGGTGTCCTAAAACCGTGAGGTAGATCAATCCAATACACACAACAATGACGCCGCCGATATATCGATACGTCAACCAGAAGGATTCGTAGTTTCTTCTCTTCGGGTCAATCCTCCAGAGCACATGCCATAAGAGTATGATGACAAGCATGATTGACGGTTCGTACAAAGTCGCTACCAGACGCGAAATGAAGAGAGCCGGTCTTCCCGTCGAATTGACATGGCTTGGAACCCGTGCAGGGAGATGAACGTACGCCATACACCCCAGCACAATTGCCAAGATCCAAGCAAGCCAGCCCCACCACGGCATTGCCTTTTTCTTATTCATCACTATCACCACCTCCAAAGTGTTCG
>NZ_JBYCKP010000022.1:0-1296 GCF_057473445.1 Acidithiobacillus sp. TH-A36
GAAGGCCGCCCCAATGCTGAAGCGGTGGCCGTGGCGAGGGCGGGATAATGGAAAGACGCTATTTCGAGCAGAAAAAGGGTCGGGTCGAAATCATTCCAATGATTGACATCATGCTCTTCCTGCTGGTGTTTTTCATCATGATCACCCTGCAGATGATTCCCGACAAGGGGCTCAATCTGCAGTTGCCCACTTCCAGTGAAGCCCAGAGTCTGCCGCGTCCGCATTTCACCATCAACATTCAGAAAGACGGGTCGGTGAACGTCAAGGGTCATCATTACGACCTGGATGGTCTGGAGAAAATGCTCGCCAGCGACGGCGACCCCGGCAAGACCCAGATCACCATCGCCGCTGACAGGGGCGTGCCCTTTCAGGATTTCATTCATGTCATGGACCGCTGCCAGAAGGCGGGGGTGAGTGATATCGGGATAGCGGCAAAAAGTTCTTGAACAAACTTTTTTCTATATAACGTTAGGGAGTTATAAAAATGTACCGTAAAACAAATATGCGTCCATTAACCCTTGCCTTGGCCGCTACCGGCCTCTTGGGCTTGATACCACTGGCCCATGCGGGGGTGACCGCCCAGACGCGCAGCGCACGGGTACGACACAAAACCAATCAGCAAAGCATTGCTGTAGGCGAAGTTTCCAGTAATGTGGTGACACAATCTGCTTATGCGCAGCATACGCCAGAATTACCCAAGCAAAAGCACATCTTCAAGTCAGGCATTTCTTCAAAAGTTTTAGGCAGAAAAGAAATTGAAGCAGCAGGACCAGGTGCTGGCGGCGCGCAAATGCTGAATTTTGCTCCCGGGGTGAGTACCTTGGCCAGTTACGGGACGGGTGCTGCCAAGGCTCAGATTAGCATAGATGGCATTAAACAAGGTTGGGGTAATCCCAAGGGCTCTGAAGCCGCACACAGTATTGCCATTTCTTTTGATGGTATCCCCATGAATAATCCGGCTACCGGGTTGTGGCAGTCTCCCCAGGTCAATCAGCCTTCCATGATCCAGGGTATTCATGTCACCTATGGCCCCGGTAATCCCGAGAATCGTTGGTATAACAATATTGGAGGTGGTATTGATTTTGTGCCGATCCAGCCGACCAACAAACCTGGTGCCAGTATTGGCATGAGTTACGGAAGTAATGATTTCAAGAATATTCACTTTGATGTGCGTACCGGTAATTTTGATGGTTTTTCAGCGGTTCTCGCGGGCGGCGTGAGCAGCGGTAACAGTTTCCTTGGCGTACCATCCGGAACCAGTTTACTCAGTCCTTCTGGAGTGGTTTTGCCGAGCAA
>NZ_JBYCKP010000023.1:0-6009 GCF_057473445.1 Acidithiobacillus sp. TH-A36
GGAAGCTTTTTGCGCCAACGGCGCGGGCCAAAGTCGCTGCAAAGCAACCCAGCCCACCACCGGTTTTAGGATAACTGCCGGTGTCGCAAAAACTCCCCACTGCTCAATGGGATGTTTTTGTAACCGGAAGGCTAATGACGGCGGAAAGCGTCCAGAACCAGAATCACAGCGCCGATGGAAATGGCACTGTCGGCAATATTGAAGTAAGGCCAATATAAAGAACCCCAGTGCGCCCCAATAAAGTCCACTACATAGCCAAGACGAATGCGATCAATCAGATTACCTACAGCACCGCCAAGAATGAGTGCAAGAGAAATGGCGGTCCAGGTGCTGCCGGGTTTGAGACGACGCAGGATGGCGACAATGACGACAACGACCAGCAGGGCAATACCAATGAGCAGCCAGCGCTGCCAACCGCCTGCACCTGCCAGAAAACTGAAAGCAGCCCCCGTATTATGAACGAGGCGAAAATTCAGGAGGCCGGGGATAACGACAATACCCTGTCCCACGCGCCAGATGTGACTCAGCCAGAGTTTGACGCCCTGATCTGCAAGGATGACGGCAAAAGACAGCCAAAGGTAACGTAACATCAGCAGAACTCCCGTTGTTCGCCTGGTAATTCAAGATTGCTTACACAACGACCACAAATTTCCGGATGTCCGGCATGCTGGCCGACATCATGACGGCGATGCCAGCACCGTGCACATTTGCTGGCCGTGCTCGTTTGTACCTGCAAAGCAACCCCGGGAACCAGTTCGGCGCTGTTTTCCGGTCGCCCGGAGTAGGCATGGATGCTGCAGGCGGAAGTCATCAAAAAATAGCGCAGTTCTTCTCCCAGAGGGTGCAGAAAAGCCTGCCAGTCATCGTTGGCATAAATCTGCAGTTCGGCATCCAGACCGGAGCCAATTTTTTTGTCCTGACGCAGCAGTTCCAGTGCCGCATTGACGGCATCCCGTAATTGGCTGAGACGCTCCCAGCGGGCATTGAGCAGGACTGAGTCCTCGGGTAGAGGGAGGTCCGGGTATTCACCAAAAAACACGCTGGGTGCCGGCCGATCCCGCATTTCCTGCCAGATTTCTTCTGCGGTAAAGCTCAGTATGGGTGCCATCCAGCGCACCATGGCTTCCAGCATCAGCCAGAGGACGGTTTGTGCGGAACGGCGGGCGTGAGAAGCGGCTGGAGAGGTGTAGAGACGATCCTTGAGTACGTCCAGATAAAGGCCGCCCAGATCAATGGAACAAAAATGATGGAGCTTTTGCTGGACCTTGAGAAATTGGTATTCAGCATAGGCCGCACGAATTTCTTCCTGCAGCAGTGCGGTGCGCGCCAGCATCCAGCGATCCATTTCCAGCAACTCTGCTGTGGGCAGTGCGTCTTTTGCGCAGTCAAAATCGTGGGTGTTGCCGAGAATGTAGCGGGCCGTGTTACGAATGCGCCGATAGCTATCCCCCAACTGCTTGACGATGGCATCGGAAATGGGAATTTCGCCCCGGTAATCTGCCGAAGCCACCCAGAGGCGCAGAATATCCGCACCATAACGGTCGATAATGCTTTGCGGGGCAATGACGTTACCCACTGACTTGCTCATTTTGCGGCCTTCACCATCCACCGTGAAGCCATGAGTCAAAACCGCCTTGAATGGTGCACGCCCCCGGCTCGCCACAGACTCCAGCAGGGAGGACTGAAACCAGCCACGATGTTGATCTGAGCCTTCCAGATACAGGTCGGCAGGACTGTGCAGTTCCGGACGCTGCTCCAGGACAAAGGCGTGGGTCGAGCCGGAATCAAACCAGACGTCAAGAATATCCGTACTCTTGTGGAAATGATCATGTCCACAGGCTGCACAATGGGCTCCTGCAGGCAGAAAATCCCCGGCAGGCTGGTTGAACCAGGCATCAACACCATTGGCTTCCACCGCCTGAGCAATCCGTTCGAAAGTTGCCGCATCGCGCAGCGGTTCACCACACTGGCCGCAGAAAAACAGGGCAATGGGTACGCCCCAGGCTCTTTGCCGGGAAATACACCAGTCCGGACGCTGACGGATCATGCCGGCAATGCGCTCCTGACCCCAGTCGGGAATCCAGCGCGTTGCTTCTATGGCAGAGAGAGCCTTGTCGCGGAGCTGGTTGGCAGACATGCTGATAAACCATTGCGGTGTCGCCCGAAACAGCAGGGGCGTCTTGTGTCGCCAGCAATGGGGATAGCTGTGGCGGATTTTTTCCAGATGCAGTAAGGCATCTTCCTCCTGCAGCAGTTCGATGATTCTTTCGTTGGCCTGACGAATATTCAGCCCGGCGAGACCACGGGGCATGTCATCACGCAAGCGGCCGTTATCCTGCAAGGGGCTTTCTACCGGCAGATGATAATGACGACTGGCCTCATAGTCCTCTACGCCATGCGCAGGCGCGGTGTGCACGCATCCGGTACCGGCTTCCAGGGTAACGTGTTGGCCGAGAATGACCGGAACCTGACGATCCAGAAAAGGATGCTGCAGAATCAGTCCTTCGAGTTGCGATCCGCTACATTCTGCCAGAATGGCAGGACCATTTTCCGAAGTTTCCCCATAACGGGCGAGGGTGCTTTCGGCCAGATCGGCAGCCACCAGAATATGGCGATGCCCGCTGCGCAGGAGCACATAAGCATAATCGGGATGTACGGCGACCGCCTGATTGGCTGGTAAAGTCCATGGGGTGGTAGTCCAGATGACAATACTGGTGGCGGCGGCCTCTTTCAGCCCCAGCCGCTGCTGCAGGTCAGCCGGATCGGCGACGGCAAAAGCCACATCAATGGAGGGATCCGTGCGATCCTGATATTCGACTTCCGCTTCGGCCAGTGCACTACCACAATCCACACACCAGTGGACGGGTTTGGCACCGCGTACTACCTGACCATTGACGGTCAAGCGACCAAGTTCCCGAAGAATATTGGCTTCTGCTGCGAAATGCATGGTCAGATAGGGATGCTGCCAGTCGCCGAGGATGCCGAGTCGTTCAAAATCCTGCTTTTGTCCAACAATCTGACTTTCCGCATAAGTCCGGCAAGCGTTGCGAAATTCCTGGGCACTGACTTTTTCTCCAGGGCGTCCCAGCTCCTTTTCTACCTGGATTTCAATGGGTAAGCCATGACAATCCCAGCCCGGCACATAGGGTACCCGGTAACCTTCACTCAATTTGCTTTTGTTGATGATGTCCTTGAGGATTTTATTGACCGCATGGCCTATGTGAATTTTGCCGTTAGCGTAGGGAGGGCCGTCATGCAGGATGAATGTCGGGGCATTGCTGCGCGCCGTCTGGATGGCGGCATATAAATCATGCTCCTGCCAGCGCGCCAGTGTTGCCGGTTCGCGTTCGGGGAGTTTGCCCTGCATGGGAAAGTCCGTTTGGGGAAGATTCAGTGTCAGCTTGTAGTCCATGAGTTTTGAAAATCCTAAGGGTGTTCGGCAAAAAAACGGCGGGTATTGATAATATCCCGGGCAATGGCTGCCTTGAGGGCATCGAGATCCGGGTACTTTTCTTCATGACGCAATTGCTGATGCAGTTCTACCTGAACGCGTTGTCCATAAAGATCAGGACTGTCTGCATCCAGGCAGTGTGCCTCCAGCACCATTTGCTTACCGCCGACGGTAGGTCGCAAGCCGATACTGATGGCGGCTATCCAGCTTCCCTGAGGGCTGTGCAGACGCCCGGCAAAAATGCCCTTGACCGGAACGGGGCGGCGATTCAGGGGAATGTTGGCGGTCGGGAAGCCCAGTTCCCGACCCAGATGATCACCGTGAACGATTTTGCCACAGAGGGAATAGGGTCTGCCCAGCCAGTGCCTGGCCTGGTCCAGGTTACCCGCCAGCAATGCCGCACGAATACCCGTGCTGCTGACACGTTGGCCGTCCAGACTGAAGGGGGGTTGCTCGTGTACGGTAAAACCATACTGGCGACCGAAGTGCTGCAGCATCTCCAGATCGCCCCGCCGCGCCGCCCCGAAACGAAAATCATGACCAACCACCAGAAAGCGGCACTGTAATTGCTGCACCAAAATGCGCGTAATGAAATCTTCAGCGGAAAGGCGGGCCAGAGCCTGATCAAAAGGCAGGCAGTAAATTTGATCCACATGGTAGTGACGCAGCACGCTGATCTTTTCACGAAGACTGCTCAGCCGGGGTGCGGCCTGGGATGCCAGAAAAAATTCCCGGGGCAGGGGTTCAAAGGTCAAAACGGCCGTCGGTAAATCACTTTGACGCAGGGACTGCAGCAAGGCCTGATGTCCTCTATGGACACCGTCAAAATTGCCGATGCTGACCGCCAGCGCTGAGCTGGCAGGACAATCGCTGCGTCGATGGAAAAAGCCTGGGAAATTCATGCGGGATTATTTGCGATCCGTTTCGCGGTAAAATGGCGACATACTAGCCTAAATTCATGGAGAACCCTAGATCATGGGTGTGCAGTCTGCCCACTCGGGTTGCTGTTCCCGGATGACCTCCTGCAAAGGGCGGCGTTGACCAAAGCCCTGTTCATGACCATGGTAGTAACCCAGCACAGGTTCCGGATGGCGCCAGCACAAATAACCGTCGCCCGTATCAAAATCCACCAGCCATAATCCCGAAACAACCACGCCCAGACGCTCCATTTTATTGATCCAGCGCTGCACAATTTCTTCGTAGTGGATTTCCTGTTGCTGTAAAATAGGGTGGTTTCCCATGTTGGCCCGCATCGACTCCAAAACCGGAGAGAGTTCATCAACAGCCTGGGCGGTAATGTTGCGGACCAAAGGAAAAATTTGCCGGGCTTCCAGCAGGGTGAACACCCGAATCTGACCCGGTCGCTGAATGGCAAATACCGAATCTCCATGTCCATGTAATCCGTCCGTTTCAGGCACGGTCAGTTCTCCTTCGGATGATGTCGCGCAACTCGTGGATGCCCAAAGCCCAGGTACCACCCAAATACAGAACGGCCGCTAAAAGCACCAGGCCGAGAATCCGCAGGAGTCTTTCCCACAAGGGCAGGGCCAGCCACAGTGCAGTACCACCGCGCAAGCTCAATAACACCAAGCCCATGATAATCGCCATGGCACCAGATTTCAGCAAGAAGGGCAGCCAGCCCGCCTGCATTTTATAAACACCATCTCGATGCAGGCGGCGCCAGAGCAGAATGGCATTCACCAGTGCCGCTGTGCTGGTGGCAATCGCCAAACCCAATTGTTGCAGGGGCCAGGCGAGAATCACGCTGATGACCATGTTGACTGCCACGCTGATCATGCCGAAACGGACGGGTGTTCGGGTATTCTGATGGGCGTAAAAAGCGGGGGCAAGGACACGTGCGGCAATGATGGGTAATATGCCAATACCATAACCCATCAGGCTCAGACTGCTCTGCCAGGCATCTTCGGCGCTATAGGCACCGTAGCGAAACAGGCTGATCAAAAGTGGCTGCGCCAGAACCAGCAGACCGACCGTCGCCGGAAGGCCGATCAGCCAGGTCAGGCGCAGCGCCCAGTCCAGGGTTTCGGGAAATTGCGCAGAACCTTCGGCCGCCTGCCTGGATAGCAGAGGTAATACCACGGTTCCCAAAGCGACCCCGAAAACGCCCAGAGGAAATTCCACCAGCCGGTCAGAGTAATAAAGATAGGAAACCACATTAGCCCCGACCAGAGAGGCCAGGATGGTATTCAGGAATAAATTGACTTGGGCGACCGATGCGCCGAAAGCGGCTGGCCCCATCAGGCGCAAGACCTTGGCGACTCCCGGATCACGGCGGCGCAGGCGCGGCCAGCGCAAATATCCCAGTTTTTTCAGGGCCGGAAACTGAAACAGAAGCTGCACCACGCCACCAATCAAAACACCCCAGGCTACGGCAATAACCGGTTGGGCAAGATGCGGTGCCCAGAATAATGCCGTGGCAATAATGCTGAGATTCAGGAAAACCGGCGTAAAAGCAGGCACCGTAAAATGACCGTGGGTATTGAGCACACCACCAGCCAGCGCCACCAGTGAGATCAGAAAGAGATAGGGAAAAGTAA
>NZ_JBYCKP010000024.1:0-2138 GCF_057473445.1 Acidithiobacillus sp. TH-A36
ACCCCGGAGAATCCCGTCTACGGCGCGGTCTATGGCCGCCGGCACTGAGGAAGCCCCATGAGCGCACTGCTTTTTGCCCCGCCCAAAACGGATCTGTTCATGCAGACCCTGTCCTATATCGTTGGCCCCCTGATTCATACGGTCACGGATATCGGCAGCGGCAACACGACCGGTGTTTCGAAACTGCTGGCGGACTTTGCGGGACTGGTCATGTACTTTGTGGGATTCTGGGTGGGCTACATCGTGCTGATCGGGATCCTGCGCACCGCCCATGAAGGCGAGTGGATGGGACGCAAGTGGTCCACGAAGTGGATCATGCTGCGCATGGGGATCGCGGCCATGCTCCTGCTACCAGTGGTCAACGGCGGCTATGATGCGGGTCAGGCCATCATGGTGTATTTGGAGACCAATGCCATAGGGGCCGCTGATGCGGCCTGGGATCTGGCCGCCAAATATGTGGTTCGGGATCCGGTGGGCGGCGTCCGGGTGAACCCCTCGCAGCTGCGTGATCTGGCCACGGGTATCATGACCGCGCAGGTCTGTGAGGACGCGGTCAATTATAACATCCAGACCTACCCGACCATCGACGCACTGGCGGGTGGAGACGTCTCTGCCAGCAAAGGCATTGCCCTGGGTTCAGACGTCACTCAGGATGCCGCCAATGCCCTCAGCAATATAGCCGGGTTCGTGGGCACGGGCGCCACCAATGCTCCGGATCTGGTCCAGTATGACAGCATCAACTGGTCGGTCCCGCACCTGCAGGCGGCCGCAGATTTGGGGATACCCGTCACCGACGTCTGCGGGGACATCATTTATCCGGTCAGCGCTTCCGGAAACAACACCGAGAGCAAAATTCAGAATGCCATCTTCGGCGAGAATGCGAAGCTCATCCCGGATCTGAAAAAAGCCCTGCAACCCTTGTCCCTGGCCATTGAGAAAAATCAGAATCCCACGCCAGCAGCCTACGATACTGCCATCGACAACTATGCCAAAATCATGGCGAAAACAGCGGCGGACAGTGCCAGCACCCTGGAAAAATCGGCAGAGCAGGGGTTTCTTGCCAAAATACATACACAAGGCATTGCTACGGCCGGAGACTGGTGGTGGCGCATGACCCATTTCAGTGCCGTTGCCCAGAATGCCCTCAACAATGCTGGCAGCTACTCCGATCACACGGCCATCGCCAGTAGCCTGGGATCCCTGTTCTCGGGACGCTATCCGGGGGCGATGGTGCGCCTGACCCATTTCATTGATGATTACGGGGACAGCTACCTGGCACCGCGCAAGGCAGGGACAGGGTTTGGAGCGGTACACACGCCCGGCATGCTGGGCGGTGTGGCCACCTGGACATCCCAGACGGCGGCACGCATGGCCATTTTTGCAGGCCGCGAACCCCGCAATGTCAATCCCATCATGGGGATCATGAACGAGGGCTATGTAGCACAGGGGGTCGGGACCTCTCTGTTCGCCGTGGTGGAAGGCATTGATGCCGCCAAGGGTGCGGCCAAAGGCGCAGCAGAAGGAGACACGGGCATGATCCCGGGCGTCAGCATCGTCACCCGGGGCTTTGCCGGTGCCGCCAAACCCATGGCGCAACTCCTGCAGGTCGGTGCGGAAGTGCTGATTGCCCTGGGCCTGTTCCTGTCGGTCTGGGTGCCGCTCATCCCGTATTTTGTGTGGATCACTGCGATTTTCAGCTTGCTGATCCTGTTTATTGTGGCGATTTTTGCGACACCACTGTGGCTCGCCTTTCATATTTCTCCGGAAGGTCACGAAGTGGTGGGGCTCGGTCAGCGCGGCTGGATGATGCTCAATACCATCCTGCTCACTCCGCTGCTGATGATTGCCGGGCTGATTGTGGCCACCGGCGTTCTTTATGGTGCAGCCTGGCTGCTCAATCAGACCATCGGGGGTGCAGTGGTCTCGACCTTCGTCAATGGCAGTGGTGGATTCATGGGGCCATTTGACGCCATCGGGGAACTGGTACTATATATTGTGTTGCTGGTGACTGTAGTCACTACATCTTTTAGTCTGATTCATAAATTCCCGGAATGGGTGCTGGAATGGATCGGAGCGCCGAAGAATGACCGGACCGGTGAACCACAGACCGACAAGGTCCACCGGGGCGGAGAAGGCTT
>NZ_JBYCKP010000025.1:0-5149 GCF_057473445.1 Acidithiobacillus sp. TH-A36
CTGATCACCCGCTCCTGAATGGCACGCAGCAACTTGACCTGCATCAACATGGGCAACTCAGCAATTTCGTCCAGAAAAAGCGTGCCTCCGTTAGCCGTCTGGAAAAGCCCCTGGCGGGACTGGGTTGCACCAGAATAGGCGCCCTTTTCGGCACCAAATAATTCGCTCTCAATCAGCCCTTCCGGAATAGCCCCACAATTCACCGCCACAAAAGGCTTGTCATGACGCAGGCTGGAATCATGAATAGCCCTGGCAGCCAGCTCCTTGCCGGTTCCCGATTCGCCCGTAATATGAACAGGCGCATTACTACGGGCCAGTTTGCGAATATCTGCTCTTAATTGCTGCATTACGAAAGACTGACCGATCAGCCGGTTCGTCGCATCCTGCTCCACGCCCCGGGGATGATTCAGCTTGAGCGCCTGGGTCACCAACTGGCGCAGGCGCGCCAACTCAATGGGCTTGGACATATAGTCAAAAGCCCCTGCCTGCATGGCCTCTACAGCGCCATCCGCTGATGAATAAGCCGTAATGACGGCCACTGGAATGTGTGGATAGGCATTGTGCAAATGTCGCACCAGATCAATGCCTGAACCATCTGGCAAGCGTAAATCGCTCAGCACCAGAGAGGGGAGATCATGGGAGAGATGGACATGCGCTTCTGCCAGAGAACCTGCGCCAGACACCTGCAGCCCCATACCCTGCAAAGTAATCTGTAACAATTCAACAATACTGGGCTCGTCATCCACTACCAACGCCAAGGGGCCAGGTCGATTCGCCATTATGCCACCTCCTCATGGGGGTCCCAACAGGGCAGCAATATTTTGAATACGGCACCACGATCAGGGTGATTCTCACAAATTACCTGTCCACTATTCATTTGGATCAACTCGCGCACCATTGGTAAACCCAATCCGGTACCCCGAGAGTTGGTCGTAAAAAAAGGCTCAAAAATACGTTCCATGACTTCCGGTCGGATACCGGAGCCGAAATCTCTTAACGTCAGCATAATTTGTTCTTTTCCATAACGCTCTGCACTGATTTCTACCCGCACCAGCCCATCTTCGTCAACGGCATACTGGGCTGTGTTATGCAGCAAATTCCAGACAACCTGACGCAATTGTGCAGGATCCGCGTAGATCAGCAAGCTCATCGAGATATCCTGAACCAGCACATGCATGTCCGCCAACTGCGGATCGGTCTGAAGCTGGGCAATCAATTTTGGCAACCAGCTGGATAAGGCGATGGGCTCCAGATGGGCGGGTCCCGGTCGCGCCATTTCCAGCACCGATTCGACAATGGCATTAATACGCACCGTTTCCCTTTCCAAGATTTCGAACAAATGGCGAGAACTGGCATTTTCCATGCTTTCATCCAGAAGATTGGCTGCGTGACGGATGACACTGAGCGGATTACGGATTTCGTGGGCAATATTCGCGGCCAGACGCCCCAATGCGGCGAGTTGCGCCTCGCGCTCCATTGCCCGCAAAACAGAAGCATCTCTTAACAGCAGCAGACGGAAGGGACTTCCCGGAAGCGCAATTTTTCGCACCATCAGCGACTGCGTCTGGTCCTTTAAAGCCGGATCACCTGAACCCAAAGGAACCAGGACTTCATTGTCGTCACCCTGATTTTTAATCAACATTGCGGCCAGACGCGCCTGTACCAGATCTATGGCAACGGGTACATTTCCCCAAAACCGATAACCAGAGAGTTTGCGTGCAATCGGATTACTCAGGATAACCCGGTTATACTGATCCAGGACCAACACGCCTACATCCATCTGCTGAACGATTTCCTGATTAAGCACATTCAGGTTGAACAGCTCCTGGTCACGTTGTATGGCTAAACGATTACCGCGATCCAGACTCCGCACCAGGCTATCCGCCAGAACGGCTACCGCAATCAGTGCCAGAATATAAATAAATAACTGGCCAAAAAGTGGATGCACGCTTGCCATGCCACCCTGCAAAGATTCAATCACCAGAAGCAGCAGCAATACCCAGACAAATAAAAACGCGCCCTTACCCCGCAACAAACTGGCTACTGACACCAACAGCAGAAAAGGGAGAATACTGAAAGGACCGTTTATTCCACCGCCATAATGCAGCAGCAGCAATACCAGAACAGTGTCCACTAATACTTGCGACCAAAGATGCCAGCGCGCCTGGCCGGGGAATCTCATCAGCAGGAGCAAGAGATAAAGCAGGCTCATCCCGGCAGCGACGAGAGTTACGACACTCAGCGGATGATTGCGCGCACCTATATCCAGGAAATTTTTACTGACTGGTAACTGCACCAATATGGCAATTGCAGAGGCAATCAACAGGCGATAAGCCGAAACGCCCCACAGACGCCGCCAGGATCCGTCCTGCTGGATGGACTCAGATACCATGAATTTGAATTTTGTGGTGCTGCATCAGTTATTCATTGCAGATTGGTGACTCTCAATACTTCTTCCAGACTGGTTATGCCTTCCTTGATTCTGCGTAGACCATTCTGGCGCATGGTGAGCACCCCCTCACTGGCTGCCTGCCGTGCCAGATCCATAGCGGTGCCACCCCGCATGATGATTTCGCGCATTGTTTCACTGACTGGCATGACCTGATAGAGCCCCGTACGCCCTTTATAGCCCGTTTTATTACATTCATCACAACCCGTAGGACCCATGGGGCGCCAGCCTTGCAGATCATCCGCAGCAAATCCGGCTTCCACAAGCGCCTGATCGGGGATGCGAACCGGCTTTTTGCAATGCATACACAGCTTGCGGGCCAGCCGTTGAGCCATGACCAGATGCACCCCACCAGCAATGTTGTAAGTAGGAATACCCATATTCTCCAGGCGAGTCAGGCTCTGAGGTGCATCATTGGTATGGAGGGTGGCCAGCACCAAATGTCCGGTCTGGGCTGCCTTGATCGCAGTTTCTGCGGTTTCCAGATCACGCACCTCACCGACCATGATAATATCAGGATCCTGACGTAAAAATGAACGCAGGGCAGCGGCAAAATTCAAGCCGATCCGCTCATTGATATTCACCTGATTGATACCATACACCGGAATTTCTACCGGATCTTCCGCCGTACTGATATTGCAGTCACCAGTATTGAGAATGTTCAATGCGGTGTATAAAGTCGTGGTTTTACCAGAGCCTGTAGGTCCTGTTACCAGAATCATGCCATAGGGGCGGTGAATAGCCTCCTCAAAGGCTTTGCGTTGTTCAGGTAAAAAACCCAGTTGTTCGATGGGTACCCTGGAACTGGCAGGATCCAGAAGACGCAGGACAATGGTTTCCCCGAAACTGGTTGGCAAGAAAGACACGCGAAAATCAATGACCCGAGCAGGAGGCACGCGCACCCGTAAGCGTCCATCCTGAGGCAAACGCCGCTCCGAAATATCCAGACGACAAAGAATCTTCAGCCGCGACGTAACCCCATCCCGCATAGCCAATGGTGGATGCAAAGCGTCCTGCAACACCCCATCCAGGCGGTAACGCACCCGGAAATCCTTTTCATAGGGTTCCAGATGAATATCCGATACGCCACGCTGAATTGCGTCCAAAAGCAGTTGCTGCACAAAACGCACCACCGGTGCATCCTCCACAGTTCCGTCGCCATCCTTGGATAAATCAAATTCTTCCTGGGCACCATCCGCATCAACATCTGGTGACTTTTCAAGGAATACATCATCAATTCCTGTTCCGGCATTATTGGCCAGGTGTACCGCGCGCATCAGCTTGTTGGCTTCCACGAGTATCGGCACAACCTGCAAACCAGTATTGAACTTGATATCTTCAACAGCTTTGAAGTCGGTCGGATCTGCCATCGCCAGATAGAGAGTCTCGCCACGCTTGGATAGGGGCAGAACGAAATAACGGCTCATCAGGTTTTTATCAATCCGGCGCACCAACAGGTCATCAATCATGACCGCATCCAGGTCAAGCATCGGCATATTGTAGCGCTGCGATAGGTGTGCCATCAGCGCTGGCGCAGAAACAGCACCTTTTTCTACCGCATAAAACAGCAATGGTTTTTTCCCCCGCCCGGGATCACTGGCAAGAGAGACCAATTGCGCCTCATTACCCAGCCCATTACTGACCAGTGCCCGCAATACGGGCGTTAAAGCAATTTGTTCCGGGTTTGCAGCCATCGACGTAATGTATCCTCCACAGCTTGGGTTTGCGGCAAAACACCCGTCCAGACCCGGAAGCTTTCAGCTCCCTGTTCCACCAGCATACCCAGTCCGTCAATTGCACATCGCCCATATTGTCGAGCTACGCGTAACAATGGGGTTTCCAAGGGGTTATAGACGACATCGTACACATTGCCATGATTTGGCAACAATTCCAGATTCAGTTCCGGATGACCTTCCCCATGCAAACCCAAGGCGCTGGTATTCACCAGTAACAGTGTCTGCGGCAAAATCCGGGCAATGCGTTGCCGTTCCAGTGGAAGAGGATGCAAGGGGAATTGGGGAAATTCAGCCACCAGTTTTTCGGCGCGTTCGGCATGGCGGTTGGCCACATAAATAGCGGGGCAGCCAGCCGTTCCCAAGGCATAAATAATGGCCCGGGCTGCCCCACCCGCCCCAATTACCAGAACGGGGCCAGAGCGCCAACTGTCCCCCGCATGACGCTCCAAAGCCCGCTGAAATCCAACGGCATCGGTATTGTCTCCCATAAAACGGCCCGCTCTATAATGCACCGTATTCACTGCACCAATCTGCTCTGCGGCTGGACTAAGTTCGTCCATCAGAATCTTTGTGGATTCTTTATGCGGCACCGTGACATTGAATCCCAATACACCAGCTGCCGCCAATCCTTTGAGCGCTTTGGGCAAGTCAGCAGCCATCACGGGAAACGGTACATACACCATGTCGATCCCCAGTTGTTGCGCAAACAGCCGATGCATCCAGGGGGACAAACTGTGTTTTACCGGGTCACCAATGATTCCGTAGACGGCAGTTTCTCCGCTGGGATGCCATGTTTCTACTGCTGTTACCAAAATCTGCTCCTCATGAACCCAATGCTGCGGCACTTAAATTAATCACAAATCTAAAAAACGGCAGAGGGTCGGGAGGCTTTGCCGCGACTTTGTCCCGCGCCGTTGTTGTTCTTGGCGAAATCCTGCGCCCATCAGGAGAGCTGTTTGAGCCC
>NZ_JBYCKP010000026.1:0-8638 GCF_057473445.1 Acidithiobacillus sp. TH-A36
TAACCATGTTTCAATTTTTTACAGTTATATTATTGATATCTTATAGCGAGAGGTTTATGGTTCAGTAACTCCATGATGATACTGAATTATTCATTAAAAAATTAGAATTTTCTAATTATTCAGCACGCCTCATGAGTGCATTTACAACGAGGTTATTCCACATTTTCGATACGTGAGGAGCAGTGATGAAATTCCGCAAGATAGTCATATTATCAGCAGTCAGCATCCTGATTTCCGGGACCGCCTGGGCGCAGACCAATCAGGTTCCCCAGGGTCCCATTAACAATACCCTGGACCCCCAAAGTCCCTTTGCGACGCTATATTTACCGCAAAATGCGCCTCAGGCAAATGATCAGGTCGGTCCTTCAGCGTGGACCCACGCCTATGGAAACCCTCAGCACAATGCCGGATTCCCGGTTGCGCACAACGCGCCCCGTTGGATTCGTGATGGCGTCCGCTGGAATTTCCCTGAAGCCCGGGCCTGGCCGCTCGATGATAACCATCCCTACGGCGAAAAAGTGGATGGCATCAAGGAAGCGCTCCCGGTACAAACCCAGTTTTACGGAAATGCCCTGGGCGTTTCGGTGGTCAAAGGGGTCGTGTATGCGGAAAGCGATGATATGTTCGCTTACGCCGTCAATGCCCAAACTGGCAAGCTGATATGGCGGAGCAGTCCAGTAGCCAACACCCTCATGGGTAACCCTCTGGTCGTCGGCAAAAAGGTCTATCTATCTGCGGGGAGTGTGTCTTTCAATTTTGCCAATGTCATGGAGTATTCCAAGCATCCCAGGCAGGCCGGGCGCGGCAAGGATATCAGTTACAACGGGATTTTCTGCCTGGATCGTCAGGACGGCAAGCTGCTCTGGAGTTTCAAGACCCAGGGTGATGCCATGCCCACCCCGGCCTATGCGGACCACTCGCTTTTCATCAGCACCGGCGACGGCAATATTTACCGGATTCACTCCACAGATGGAAAGGCCATCTGGAAAACCCATGTAGGGGGCATAGCCAACATGTCCAGCCCCGTAGTCTGGAAAAACCATGTCTATGTCTCCATGTCCGTCATCCCCGGTCTTTATGCACTGAATATCAATAACGGCAAGGTGTTGTGGAAGGGTGAAATTCCCGGTGCCGTCAATACCGGCATGGGCGATGTATCCCCCGTTGTGGATAATGGCATTGTCGTCATGGATACCGTGGCCAATCCCAAAATGGTGGATGGCAAACCCACCATGGAAACCCTGGTTAGGGCTTTTAACGCCAATACCGGACAAGTTCTGTGGACAAACAATATGGGACGTGGCCCCAAGATTCCGGCCTTCAAGGGCGGGGTTCCCATGATTCATGATGGGATGGTTTATGTCGGTTCTCCTGTCACCTCGACCTATGAGGCCATGAATCTGCATACCGGTAAAGTGGCGTGGACCTGGCACGTACCCAATCCTGGTCCTGCCGGAGCAGGACGCGGTGCACCGACGTACTATGAAAATATGCTCTATATTTCTACCGGACCGGATATTTATGCCATTCAGCCTAAAACCGGTCAGATGGTTCACGAATATCATGTCGGAGGTCGCTTTGGCATCGTGAATCCCACCATTGTCGGGGGCACCATGTACCTGGGGAACTCGTGGGACTGGATCAATGCCGTACCGGTCAAGGACGTCAATCCGCAATTCAACGCCAACAAGGCTTAAATAAGGCTTAACAGGGGTTCAGAATGGCAACGACCATGAAATCTGCAGCAACCGATCAAGCCACGCAACATGCGTGGCGCATACTGGCCATCGGCATGCTCGCCGTGCGTTTTGTCCAGGGCTGGATTTACTGGGGTGGTGGCTCCCGCCGCTTTATTTATGGCCCCCAGAAAATCAATCCGGCCGGACACTGGATGGCTTACAAGTTTCAAACCGCCATGCCAGGAGCCATTCTTGGCTTGAATCATCTGGTGGCTTTTTTACTGCACCACTTTGTCCTGCTGTATGCGGGCGTCATCATTTTCAGCGCGGTTGAACTCATTTCCGGATTGATGTTGTTATCCGGCTTCATGACCCGCCTCGCGGCTTTTTTAACCCTGGGTCTTTCTTTCTCACTGATGCTGATGTTCGGATGGCAAGGGGCTACCTGTATTGATGAATGGACCATGGCGGCATCCAACTTCGGCATGGGCGTCACCCTGCTCCTCGTTGGTGGTGGTGCATACTCCATTGACAACTGGATGATGAAACGCAATCCGGCTTTGGCCCAGAAAGGCTGGTTTCGCTGGCTGGGAGGCAGCTTACCCCTGCCCCTGTCTGACGGCGCTTTCAAAAAGCTGGCCCTGACCCTGTTCTGGATTGCGGTCATTTTCATTGTCGCCACCTATTCTTACTATCGTGGCTCAGTGATCACCCCCTTCCACGGCGATCCTACCGGCGTGAAGGCCCACCATGTCAAAATGACCGATGTGCGGGTTCTGCCCGATGGTCGCGTGGATGTGCATATGTATATTGATGCAGGAACCGCTTCCGTACCGGCGCATATTATTGCCATCCGTCTGCTGGATTATAATGGCAAAGTCGTGGAGTCCTGGGATGGCAAGCAGCTTTCCCGTCTGAATCCCAAAGATATCCACAATGATTTTGCCTACCAGCAAATTGCTCCGGATAAAATTCTGGGCCTGAAGGCAGGTCTGGGGGCAGAAGCCATGTTGCATCTGCCAGTCAGCAGTATGGGCTTTATCAACACCAGTTCCGGTCCTTACCAGTTGCAAGTACTGAACATCAATGGTCAGAAAGCGGAAGTAAGCGCACAAACCGCCGCTCATTAAGGGTATTTGACGCGAACCGTTCGGCGGGAGACGATGCTGTTTGTTTCTCACCGAACGGATTTTTGTGTGCAACGCTGTGCGTGGGTACCTCTCAACAAAGCAGATTATGTGCAATATCACGATCTGGAATGGGGTGTTCCCGTCCATGATGACCGGCAACTTTTTGAAATGCTCATTCTGGAAGGCAGTCAGGCCGGGCTGAATTGGTACACCATCCTCAAAAAGCGGGCAGCGTATCGTCAGGCTTTTCACCACTTTGACCCTGAAGCGGTGTCCAGGATGCCGGACACAGAGCTGGAAACGCTTTTAAACAACCCGGAAATTATCCGCAATCGCCTGAAAGTCTATGCAGCACGGGATAACGCTCGTATTTTCCTCACCATTCAAAAAGAATTTGGCTCTTTTGATGCGTACATCTGGCGATTTGTCGATGGTCAACCCCTGATCAACCGTCCCGGCAGCATGCTTGAAGTACCCGCCCGTAACGAAATATCGGATGCCCTATCCAAAGATCTCAAAAAACGCGGCATGCGCTTCGTCGGCCCGACCATCATCTATGCCTATATGCAAGCTGTCGGCATGGTCAATGATCACAGCACCGACTGCTTCAAAAGTTTGTAGTCCATAATCCTGAAAACGGCAGTTGCCGTGGGTGCTTTTTGCTCCGTTGTTCCTCGCCTGTTGTTCTTGGCGACATCAGAAAGGCTTGCATTTTCCTTTTTATCGGTTTACTGTATTTATATACAGTAACCGTAAGGAGGCTTATCATGATTACGCATCATTCTACTCTGCAGCTCTGGACCAAAACCATGGGAATCATTGTCTTCGGGGCATTCATCGGTGTCTGGCTCGGCCATCAGGATAAGCACTATCAGCCCGGCCCAAGTTCAGCTATGGAAACTGTCGCAGTCCAGCAAGTGCAGTATTTACCGGCCAGCGCACAAAATCCCGTCATGCCCCAAGATCAGCGTCCACAAATATGAGATCGTGCTAAACTGCTGCGCGACTACCATCCACCATTTGCAGAGGAAAACATTGGAACTTGATCACAAGGCCCGTGAGGCCATTGAAGACATCATCAACCGCCGGGAAGGCATCAATTCCATTCAGGCACAGTTGAAAGAAGACATGAAGGCCATTGCCGAATATCTGGCTGTCAAACCAGCTCAGGTAGCGCGTCTGATTAATCTGGTAGAACGGGAACGCGCCAGGGGAGACGTACTCGAAACCGAACGTGGCGTCATTGATGCCGCTGAATCCATGGTTCCGGTAACCGCTTCTGCCCAAGAGCCTGCACCCATTTAAGGCAGCCGGGGAACTTCTGGCAGATTGTCGGCGTCATACTGGTTGATCCTGAATAATAGTGAACCAGAGATGCCGCCGCTTACCATTCGTACTTACAAAACCGCCTTACCTTCATTTCTTTTTATTTCTGCGCTGATGACCTTGTCTTTGTCCGGTTGCGCCAGCACACCCGATAAAAAGAGCGAGCACATACACGTAGCACCCGTTGCGCAAATGTTCAGACCGGCCCAGGAAGCTCTGCATCGGGGCGATTACGATCGAGCCATCCGGCAATTTGAAAATTTGCAGACAGAATATCCCTACGGCCCCTATTCTGAGCAGTCCCAACTGGATACTGCCTACGCTTATTACCGGTCTGGCGATTCCAAAGCGGCAGCGGCAGCAGCCTCGGCTTTCATCAAGGCACATCCCGCAAATCCACATGTTGTTTATGCTTATTATCTGAAGGCTCTTGCCGAATATGAAGGCATTGAGGGTCCGGAATATACCCCTACTCCCGACTATGAAGCATTAAACACGTTCACCTATCTGGCCAAAACCTTTCCCAAGACACCATACGCAGTCAGTGCCCGACTGCACATTGCCAAAATTATCGACATTCTCGGCCAGCGTAATCTGAATATCTGCAAGTTTTATTATATTCGCGATGCTTATGTGGCTTCCGCCAATCGCTGCAGCAGGGTCATCACTGATTATCAACTCAGCCCGGCTCGTCAAGAAGCGCTCTATTATTTAACCAAATCCTACCTGCATTTGAATTTGAACCAGCAAGCACGGACCACAGCGGCCATATTACATGCCAACTATCCCCAGGGACGATTCACCAAAAGGCTGCGCTCACTTTGGGAACAGGCATCCAAAGCCAGCACAGCCGCCGCCGGTTAACATAGAACTTAACGATCCTGACGTTTTTTCAAAAGAATTTGCATATCTTCCAGAAACCAGGCACCGACAAATGCAGCCAGACTAAAACTGGCAGCTATCAGAAAATCCGTACGCAAGGTCTGAACAATCATGGCAGCGTGTTCAGCAGATGACGCCACGCCGGCCATTAATCCGGAAAAAACGGCACCAAAAGCAGCCACTCCCAAGGTTCCGCCCATGGAGCGAAACAAAGTAACCGTCGAAGTAGCCACTCCTAGATTTTTATGCGGAATCGCCAATTGTGCGGACAACACCAATACCTGCATGGTCATGCCAAGACCAAGGCCCAACAACACCAAGGCAGCGTCGATATGCCACATCGGGGTCTGCTCACCGAGTCTGGAAAGCCAACCCAAAGAAACCGTGATCAGCAGCGCACCGATAATGGGAAACTCCCGATAGCGCTGTTTATGGCTGATCCGCCGCCCGGCCATAATGGACATGGACAACATTCCGACCAAAAGATACAGCAATTCGAGTCCCGACATGGTAGGTGAAAAATGGCGAACATCCTGGAGATAGATGGGTAAAAAACTGATGGAACCCAACATGGCCAGGCCCACAAAAAAAGACAGGATGACACTCAGGGTAAACGTCCTGAAGTTAAAAAAAGACAGTGGTAGCAATGGTTGAGGATGGTGTTTTTCAAAGATGAAAAACCCGGCGAAACTACCCAATCCCAGCACCAGCATCAACCATAATTCGGGAGAATTCCAGGCCAATATCGGACCTGCCAGGCTGGCAAATAACACCAGCGCACTTAATCCCGTAATCAGCAAAACGGTCCCCCAGACATCCATAATCCATTCAGCCGTACGTAGAGGTTTGGGAAAGGCGGTGCCAATAACCAGCAAAGCAAATATGCCAATGGGCACATTAATATAAAAAATCCAGCGCCAGCTCAACGTCTCCACAATAAACCCACCCAGAAAAGGGCCAATTAAAGTGGCCAAACCAAAAGCAGCGCCGACCAGCCCCTGATAGCGGCCTCTTTGGGTTATCGGAATAAAATCCGAAATAGAGGCAATGGCGGTTACCAGTAAGCCACCACCACCAATACCCTGTAAGGCACGAAACAGGATGAGTTCATCAATATTTTGGGCCAATCCCGAAAGGGCTGACCCGGCCAGAAATAATAACACAGCGGATTGCAGCAAATATTTGCGGCCCAACAAGTCACCGAGTTTGCCATACACCGGCAAACAGACCGTGGAGGTCAGCAGATAAGCCGTAACAATCCAGGGCAATTTAGCCAAGCCATTCAGGTCACGAGCAATAGTCGGCAAGGCAGTCGAAACAACAGTCTGATCCATCGCCGCGAGAAAAATGGAGGACAGAATGGCTACAAACATCAGCCGCGCCGACCAATCCAGCTGAAAATTCTTCTCGTTATCGATAGTGTCTGGTTTTATGTCCTGCATATCAACTCGACTGCTCTGCGTCATCACGCTTCCACCCCTGCCACCAGGCCATCAACATGCCCATCAGCATCGGGCCCACAAAAATGCCCAAAATACCCAACACCGAAAGCCCCCCAATGAGTCCCATAAAAATCAGCATGAAAGGCATTCTTGAACGACCACCGATGAGTAACGGTTTCAACAAATTATCTGCCAAGGTGGTAATAATGTTACCGGCAATAAATATCACCAAGGCCAGCAGCGGTTCAGATGCGGCCAACCAGACCCATAAGGTCACACCGGTAAATACTGCCGAAGCACCAAAGGGAATCACGGAAAACACCCCGGATACCGTCCCCCAGATCAAGGCATGTGGCACTCCGCAGGCGGCATATAAGGCCCAAAACAACAGCGCTTCAAACAGACCGGTAATCACGACACTCCAGAAAGTGCCTCGCAAAATATCGAGACCACGGGAAACGACTTTCCACACTTCAGCACCAGCCAGTCCGGTCACCCGTTCGGCCAGTCCCTGAGCCAACGTTTCGCCATGCAACAGAAAGAAAAACAGGAGCAGCAACGCCAGACTGGCATTAAAAGCCGTATCTTCGGCACCGCCAAGAACATTCAGCACCATTTGCCCATGCGCCAGCAACGCATCCGAGCCACTAAGAACCTGCAATCCCGTAAAATGCGGGGCCAAAAGAACACTTTTTGCACTGATTCCTGGTAAAAATGCGCCAAGCCAACCCGTAGCAACGCGCCACAAATGCCGCAACGGATCCAGTAAAATGAGCGGCAAATGCTGACTCATCCAGGCGGGTAGAGCCCAGTGCGATAGTTCTTCCCCAGAAATCCATGGCCCGAGCAAATGCAGACCGCGCAGCACTTCTAAAATCACAAAGGCCAGCGGCAAAAGAATCAAACTGGCCGCAGTCAGTGCAAAAAACAATGCGCCCAAAGGTCGCCATCGCCCCGGTATGCGCGCCACAAAAGGCCAGAAAACCACAGAAAGCACCGCCGACCAGGCCAAGGCTGACCAAAAATCCTGCAAGATCCAAATCAATGCAACAGCAATCAGTAAAATGGGTAACCAACGCTGCACGGATTGAGTACGATCCGTCAAAATGCTGCCCTCGTCTGAAATATCTTTTCCATTATGCCTGAAACTGCATTTTGGAGCGTCATAAAACCGCGCTGACAGTGCGTGCGGCCGAGTGCCGGAAGGCAGAGGGAAAGTAACCGCATTGAACCGGGATATTGATGCCAGTGTCGCTCTGAAGTGTTTAATGATTATTATTGACGACTTCGGAGGCGATGATATAGCATCAAAACATCAGATCATCCAACACGACGAAGGACTGTCTCATGCGTACCACACTGGATATCGAAGACGATGTGCTTGAAGCCGCACGTGAACTGGCGCGGCGTGAGCATATCAGTGCAGGTGCAGCAGTATCCCGACTTTTGCGTGTCGCGTTTACCGGCCATTTCCCCATATCCACAACGCCGCCAGAGACCACTGTAGTGAATGGCTTCCGCCCCATTCCAGCTAATAACCGGCTCGTCACCGATAGTCTTATCGACCGGCTGCGCGATGAATCTGGCCTCTGATGCGCGCCCTGCTCGACGTCAATGTACTGATTGCTCTGCTCGACGCCGCCCACATCCACCACCGCGCTGCCCATCATTGGCTCGCACAGCAGAGTGATGGCTGGGCCACCTGCCCGATTACCGTCAACGGCTGCCTGCGTATCCTCTCACAACCCGGCTATCCTGGAGCTTTGCCTATTGCGGATATCGCTGGGCGGCTAACCGATGCCACCGATTCCCGGTCTCACGCTTTCTGGCCCGACAGTCTCGACCTGCTCCACAACAATTCACTGGACTGGACTAAGGTAATCGGTCACCGCCAAATTACTGATGTCTATCTGCTCGCACTCGCGGTGGACCATGATGGATGCTTTGCGACCTTCGACCGGCGCATTCAGCATAAGGTTTTGCACTCCGCCCGTGAGGAACATCTCGTCATGATTCCAGGCAGATGAACTGAAAGATGTTCACTTGGGCAAAATTTGGGCGCAGATTTGTGCATTTTGAAGATGCCGGGAAAGCCGGCCCCGGCGGGGAAGCGGTCGAGTTCGTCGTTGTCGTAATCGGCCTCGGTGAACCAGTCCTGGTTCCACATGGGATTGGCGAC
>NZ_JBYCKP010000027.1:0-2100 GCF_057473445.1 Acidithiobacillus sp. TH-A36
ATCCGGCACTCGCAGTTATTTTTCTGACGCTTTTTTCTGGCGGTGGTTTTGGCATTATGGCCTTGACGGCCATCATCAATGATTTTCAGATTGATGGCGGGTTAAATCCCCTGCAGACCATGGTCGCAGTCATTCTCTCGCTGGTTTTTGTCAGCATCGGCATGCTTTCTTCTACCGCGCATCTGGCGAACCCCAAGAACGCCTGGAGGGCTTTTACCCGTTGGCGCACCTCCTGGTTGGCCCGAGAAGGAGTTTTTGCGGTGTTATATTATCCGTTTGCTTTTGCTTATCTGGTCTGGGTGTTTTTCACGGCAGGCACACAGGATACGGTAGGTTTGATTCTGGTGAATCTGGCTGGCCTGATTGGTCTGATTACCATTTTCTGTCAGGGCATGATTTATGCCGTGCTCAGAACCATTCGCCAATGGAATACGGCTCTTGTACCCGCAAATTTCTATGTTATGGGTTTGGCCATTGGTGCCACGATTCTGGCTGCCGAGCGAATGATCATGGGAGCACCGGCGCTTACCCTGGTGGGAATTGCCCTGGGTCTGTTGGTCGCGGCAGCGGTCATGAAAGGTATTTATTATTTCTGGATTGGTCGTCCAAACGGTCCGACCATTCGTACGGCAACCGGTTTCAACCGTTCAACCGTGCGGATTCTAGAGCAGGGCCATACCTTTGGTACTTTTCTGACGGAAGAGTTCGGACATACTTTGCTCAGTGCCAAGGCGCGCAGTATTAAATTCATGATGTATATATTTGCCTTCATTATTCCGGTGGCCGCTTTGATCATTGGCTTCCTGACCGGGCAATTGTTTTTCGCATGGCTTGCCATTGTGTCCGTTGTTTTTGGTATTGGTGTTGAACGCTGGCTGTTTTTTGTTGAGGCCCAACACGTCATCAATCTGTACCATGGCCGTCAGCAATGTTGAACTGGGTCTGAAAAGAGGTCTAGTATAGTTTTTTCATTATTGCTGAGGTGAATGGATATGGCGCAGGAAGTGTTTGCTGTACCGGCACGGGAATCCGCTCTGGCGGATCGTTTCGGGAGGCAGATTACTTACCTGCGTATTTCCGTTACGGAGCACTGTAATTTCCGTTGCTCCTACTGCTCACCGGCAGAAGGCACTCCTTTTTTTGCCAGAAAAGATCACCTTCAGGTGGATGAGTATGATCGCCTGATCGGGGTTTTTGCAGACTTGGGTGTGCGCCACATGCGCTTTACTGGTGGTGAGCCACTCATACATCCGTACTTGCCTGATCTGATTGCTGCCGCCCATCAGCATGGAATTGGTAAAATCAGTATCAGTACAAATGGCCTGTTACTGGCTCGCAAGGCCGAACAACTACAACAATCCGGGGTCAATAATCTCAATATCAGTCTGGACAGCTTGGAACCGGAAGTATTTGCCCGGGTCACCCGGGGTGGAAATCTGCAAGAGGTTCTGCACGGAATTTCTGTCGCAATCAGTGCTGGTATTCCCCGTATTAAGCTGAATGTGGTGCTCATGCGTACCGAAAACGGCCATAATCTCGCTGATCTGGTGCGCTACGCTTTGGCGCAGCATGTTGATATCCGTTTTATTGAAACCATGCCCCTGGGACAAGCCGGAAGCGAGGCCCAAAACGCGGAATTTTTGAGTGCAAGCGAAGCGAAAATGCTCATCGAAAAAGAGCTGGGCACTTTGTATCCGGCCTTTCGGCCGACGGATAATGGTCCCGCCCGGCTTTTTCAGTTTGCAGAGCACCCACGTTCGCAAATCGGATTTATCACGCCCATCAGCGAAAATTTTTGTGCCACCTGTAATCGGGTCCGCCTGACTGCAAGTGGTCGACTGGTATTTTGTCTGGGCCAGGAAAATGGTATGGACCTGCTACCTTTGCTGAGAGGAAGCAGCAGAAACGAAGAAATTGCCGATGAAATCCGCGATAGGATTTGGCAGGATAAACCCGAACGTCACGAATTTGTCACAGATCCGGAACGTTCTTCGCGGATATTCATGATGCGTTTGGGTGGATAATGGTGCTACACGTGAACGAATACATGGTGTAAGCTAGCAGATGACATTATTTTATTAATTGGTGAATAGCTTATGT
>NZ_JBYCKP010000028.1:0-3015 GCF_057473445.1 Acidithiobacillus sp. TH-A36
AATGACAATAATCCGGGCATCCGGCCTTACTTTATGAATACGTTCTGCAGCTTCAGGGCACCATAAATAAGAAGGGCTGGCATCTCCTATGCGTATAAAATTTTCGGATCCCCAGTACAAATGTTGGTATTCACGTTCGCTGGACACCCGCTGGATTAAATGATCCTGTTCGGGACGCGGATGGGCTTGGGTGAAATAGTGCGGTTCCTTCATGTTAGGCAGAAAAACCTGAGGATGCTGCTTCAGGTAGGCATAAAGGGAAGTCGTACCGCTTTTTACCGCACCAACAATATAAAAATTCGGCCAGATGAAGTCACGCATTACCAAGCCGCTTATTGTTCTACCGGATAAAAATCATGAAAACCCATTTTTTTCATGGCGGCGACAGCCTTTACGGCAGCAATGCCATCGGGAAGAGGGCCTACCTGGACTTTGTAAAACTGCTGGCCTTTAACCAGGCCAGGCACAATCAAAACATCCCGAAAGCCTTCTGAAATCAGGTGATTACGTTCTGCGGTCGCGTGGTTTAGGGCTTTGAAAGCGCCGGTTTGCAAATAGGTTTGGGTTGGTCCCTGAATTTCCTGGGTATGCATTGGGACGCTGGGCCCGGAACCATTTGCTCCGGTCGGGGTTATGCTGGAGGGGGCGAGTGCGACTATCTGCACTGCCGCCGTACCCTGGTGGGTCATCCCCAAGGCGCTGGCTGCCCCATAGGAGAGATCCATGCTGCGTCCATCCACAAAGGGTCCGCGATCATTCACCAGAACAACGATGCTCCGGCCATTACTCAAATTGGTGACCCGGGCACAGGTAGGGAGCGGCAAGTCACGGCTGGCCGCCGTATAAGCCCGGGGACGAAAGGGGGTTCCCATGGAAGTTTTGGAACCGGATTCCCAGCCATACCAGGAAGCCAGTCCACGCACATTGTAATCGGCGGCACTTTGCAGGGGGTGATAAAACCGTCCATGAATCTGATAGCTGCGATTATAGGCAGCCCGCAGGTTGGGAGCCGGCGCACTGCAGCTTGCTGCAGCCGCCGGGGCGGTGAGCTTGCCCTGAGGGGCCTTCTGGCTGACGCCGGCGCACCCACTGATCAGCAACGCAGCGACGCTCAGCAGACCATATAGTGAGTGCGCTACGGGCTTAATCATCCCGGCGGGGCCCCAATAAATGAATCATGATTTCGCCGTAAATCCGCGACAAATCTTCCAGGTCTGCCACCGCCACACATTCATTGAGCTTGTGAATGGTACTGTTGATGGGGCCAAGCTCAACCACCTGGCCGCCCAGTTGCGCAATGAAACGTCCGTCAGAGGTTCCTCCACCCGTAGAAAGGCTGGCCGGATGACCGAGAATTTTTTCCAGAGCGTGCTGGGTGGCCGCCACCAGAGTGCCGGGAGCCGTAAAAAAGGGGGGTCCCGACAATTGCCAGTCAATCTGATAATGGATTTGCGCAGCGTCGAGAAGACCATGGACGCCAGCCTGGAGGGATTCCGGGGTGGACTCTGTGGAAAAACGGAAGTTGAAGTCGGCAGTCAGATGACTAGGAATGACATTATTGGCGCCGGTACCGGCGTGAATATTGGAAAACTGCAAACGGGTGGGTGGGAAATACTGGTTGCCTGCATCCCATTGTTGATCCACCAGATCGGCCAACGGGCGAAAAGCCCGATGAATGGGATTGTCGGCCTTGTCAGGATAGGCTACATGACCCTGCACACCCTGCACGGTCAGACGTCCATTCAGGGAGCCGCGCCGCCCGTTTTTAATGACATCGCCCAGACGGTTTTCCGAAGAAGGTTCACCCACTACGCACCAGTCAATCTGGGTATTCTGATCACGCAGCCAATCCACGACGTGGCGGGTGCCATGGGTAGCAATACCCTCCTCGTCAGAGGTGATCAGAAACGCGAGACGGCCGAGGTGATCAGGATGTCGGGTAATAAACTGTTCAGCCGCCACGATCATCGCCGCCAGGCTGCCTTTCATGTCGGCTGCACCGCGCCCATAGAGCATGCCGTCGCGAATGCTGGGGGTGAAGGGATCACTGTGCCAGGCTTCCAGCGGGCCGGTGGGCACCACATCCGTATGTCCGGCAAAGCAGAGGTATGGCCCTGAAGATCCGCGTTCTGCCCAGAAATTCTCAACGCCACCGGCTGCCAGACGGATCACCCGAAAACCCAGGGCTTCCAGCCGCGCTATCATCAGGTCCTGACAGCCGGCATCTTCCGGAGTCACCGAAGGTCGGGAGATCAGATCTTCCGCCAGGGCCAGCACGCTGCTTTTTTCCATGTACGGCTTCCTTCAGATATCTCGCAGAATCTGGTTGATGCCCACCTTGCCGAGCGTTTTGGCATCGACCTGTTTGACAATAACTGCACAGTAGAGACTGTAGCTACCATCTGGAGAGGGCAGGTTGCCGGATACCACAACCGAACCGGCAGGCACCCGTCCATAGCTGATTTCACCGGTTGCCCGGTTGAAAATGCGGGTACTGGCACCGATGAATACGCCCATGGAAATCACCGAGCCCTCTTCAACAATGACGCCTTCCACAACTTCGGAACGCGCACCAATGAAACAGTTGTCTTCAATGATGGTGGGATTGGCCTGCAGCGGTTCCAGTACGCCGCCAATGCCGACGCCTCCGGAAAGATGCACATTTTTGCCAATCTGGGCGCAGGATCCGACCGTGGCCCAGGTATCGACCATGGTGCCTTCATCCACATAGGCGCCGATGTTCACAAAGGAAGGCATCAGTACGCAGTTGCGGCCAATGAAAGCCCCGCGCCGGGCGGTGGCGGGAGGCACCACGCGAAAGCCCCCGGTGCGAAAGTCGTTGCTGTTATAGTCGGCAAATTTGCCCGGCACCTTGTCATAAAAATTGGTCTCCGCACCAGGAATGCGGCTGTTATCGTGGAGGCGAAAAGACAGAAGCACGGCTTTTTTGATCCACTGATGGGTCACCCATTCGCCATGACGCTTTTCGGCAACCCGAAGCACGCCTTTATCCAG
>NZ_JBYCKP010000029.1:0-4091 GCF_057473445.1 Acidithiobacillus sp. TH-A36
AATGTCCTGATGTCCACGGCTTTGCATAAAGTGCAACCAGCCTTGTAAGTCGCGATGATAAGCCGCGACGGTGGCAGGGCTGCTGCGCCCGCTGCGGGCAAGAGTCTCTGTGAAGTCATTGACTGCTTCCTGCATCAACATGGGGTCAGGCAGCGATCCAGAGCGGCCGTCACCAGACGGGCAATTTGATTGAGCAAATCTGCACCCGCATCCTTGGCATAACGCCCGGGATGTTGACTGCCCAGCACAATGCCCGCCTGAATATGCTGGCCGACCAATGGAATCAGGGCAAAAGATTCCAGAGCTGCGCCCTCGGCTGCAAACAAAGTGCTCCGCAGGCTTGGATTGATAGAAAGACCAGTGGCCGCTTGGGTGGGCGGCGAGCCGTCCAGTATCTCCAGAAAATCCGCTTCTTCAAGCACCGTAAACTGGGGTAGACCCGACACCGGCGTGCGGGCTATTAGGGCCAGCGCCTCCACCTGAAAACCTTCGTGCAGCCGGGTCAGCACGGTATTCAAGGTGGCCGGACAGTCCGGCGTGTTCAGCAATTCGGTAGCCAGATCAGAAAGGTGCAGGCCCAGCGCCGCATTTTGTTGGGCGGCACCCAGCAGGGCGGCAATGCGCTGCTGCAGACGGCTATTTTCGTCGCGTAAAACCTGTGCCTGTCTTTCCAGCAGGGAGGAGGCGGACCCGCGACCGACATGGGGAAGGGTCAGGGACAGTAACAAATCTTCCTGATCCCATAAATATTGCGGATGTTCGAGCAGGTACTGGCGGACTTGTTCTGCCTGAGCATCGTGTTCAGGGGCTGTTGCCAACTTAATCATCCTCCCAGTGGGTGTCGCTGTAGCGTTCGGGGGCACTGTGTACTTCCTGCGCCGCGATCAGATGGGCGAGGGTTTCGCCTTCCTGATCTGTCAGTTTGTGCAGAAAAGCCAGATCCCGGGCGTCGCAGTTCAGGCTGTCAGCTATGGCTTGTACCGTGGTATTCTGCATGAGGCTGTTCCCCTTTGTCTGTCAAACTAATGCGTCACAAGAGCCAGGTTCCGTCAAAAACCACCTGCGCCGGTCCGGTCATCATAACGGCTTGTCCCGGTCCTGCCCATTGAATGTGCAAGCGACCCCCCGGAAGATCTACCGCAACGGCCGGGTTCAGCGCTCCCCAGCGGATTCCGGCCACCACCGCCGCACAGGCATTACTGCCACAGGCCAGGGTTTCTCCGGCACCACGTTCCCAGACCCGCAGCCGGATGTGGGAGCGGTCGCAGATTTCCATGAATCCGACATTGCAGCGCTGCGGAAAATCCGGGTGCTTTTCGATTTGCGGCCCGAGCTGGGTGACGGGTGCAGTGGCCACATCCGGCACGCGCAGCACGGCGTGCGGATTACCCATGCTGAGTGCGGCCAGGCGCAGGGTGTCATGATGGACTTCCAGCAGGTATTCAGGGCCTTCTTCCTGAGTTCTAAAAGGAATGGCCTCCGGAGCAAAACGCGGAGCTCCCATATTGACGCTTACCTCGCCGTTTTCGAGGATGCGCAGTTGCATTTGTCCGGATTGGGTTTCTACCTGAATGACATCCTTGTCACTGAGCCCGGCGCGGCGGACAAATACCGCAAAGCAGCGCGCACCATTACCACACTGGGCAACTTCACCTCCGTCCGCATTGAAAATGCGATAACGAAAATCACAGTCCGGGGACTGGGGGTTTTCTACCAGCAGGATTTGGTCGCAGCCGATACCAAAATGGCGGTCAGCCATGGCGCGGATTTGTTCTGGCGTCAGATGGACCCGCTGGCGGATACCATCGAACACGACAAAATCATTGCCGAGGCCATGCATTTTTGTGAAATTCAGTGCGCTGCGGGCAGTTTGATCAGTTTTAGCTATCATGGACAAGAGTTTAGCACGGACTAAGGCGGAAGGCTCGAAAAGGGCCAGTGTCATCATGGCAACAAAAAAGCGCCAAGGAAAAACCTGGGCGCTACTATGTTCTTGGCTGGGGAACGTGGATTCGAACCACGGTTAGCGGAGTCAGAGTCCGCTGTCCTGCCGCTAGACGATTCCCCAAGAGTGGCGGCGATGATAGCTTCAGGCCAGCTTCCCTGTCAAACCGGATTACCGGATCAGGTGAAAATAAACCGGACTTTGTATTTATTTTGCCGACGTTGTAAAAAAGGTGTTGTCAAAATGTTGCATAGTGTCCACACCGGTGCTATAACTTGCAGCGTAGTATCCAAACAATGCTCTCGAGGAGGAGCTTTATCATGAAGAAGAATCTTATCGCTTTGGCCGTTGCGGCCGCAGTTTTGGTTCCTGGTGTGGCTTTTGCTGCAGACAGTTCCAGTAATGACACCGGTCCGGTTGTTTTTGGGTATGCCCAGATCACGGGTGCCCAGCAGTTTGGTACTGGTCCCGGTACTTCCAATGGACTGATATTTGGTGTCAACCGCATCCGTCTGGGCTTCAAGGGTGAAGCGGTTCCTGGCGTCAACTATTTTATCCAGGGTGCGTATGACGAAGCGGGTCTCGGTAATGGTATGGCCAATGGTCTGAATAACGGCCTGGGCGGCAGCACCACAGCCCAGCTGATGGACGCCTGGATCAACTATGCTCCGGTGCCCTTTGTGCAGTTGAAAGTCGGCAAGTTCAAAACCCCTGAAGGCCTGGAATATAGCAGCATTGCCGGTAACGAGTTGCCCTTCATCTACCGCAATATGGGTCAGTCCCTGTTGCCCGGTCGTTCTGCCGGTGCCATGTTCCATGCCAACAACGTCATGGGTTCAGGTGTAGGTTATGCGGTCGGTATTTTTGATAATACTTCCGTAGATAATTACACGGTTTTCAGTAATGTCAATACAACCAATCCATCTGGCGGTGGTCAGGGCAATATGCTCAATGGTAATGGCAAGTACATTGTTTCCGGCATGCTGAAGTACAGCATGGGTCCGTTGTTGACTGCTGAAGCAAGTGGCAGTCTAGGCACCGAACCTAGCCGTGGTAGCGACGATCTCTACAGCTGGAACGTAGGCGTGCGTGGTGGCTTGATGGGTATTCACTACGCTGCTGGTTATACAAATGCCAGCGGAATGTCTAACTGGGGTTATTTGAACACCAATTCTTTCTACAACCCGGTTACCTATACCGCATACGATTGGCATGCGGAATTGGGAGCCAATCTTTACGAGATGACCCTGTCTCCCATTGATATTGAGCCTGCCATCCGTTACGACTCGTACACGGTCCATGGTCAGGGTACCCTGGGTAACGCTACAGTGGGCTTGAATTATTTCGTCAATCCCAACAACCCCCATGCTGCTGAAGTGCAGTTGAACTACATCATGGCGACCCGTGGTGGTTCAATAAATCAGATCTATAGTAGTTCTGTAAATGGACAGGCACCCATCAACGGTGTGGCTTACAACACCCTGATGCTGCAGTTCCAGGCTGGTTTCTAAGTCAAAGCAGTTCCCGGGTGGCTTCGGTCGCCCTCTTGCCGCCCCTTTCGGGGCGGTTTTTATTTGCTTTTTGAGCGGGATACCGTTATAAGAAAACCCGCTGCGGGGAGGCTTGTTCCCGCGTTTTTTCTTATGACCGTTTTGGGGAATATCAGTGGCTCGTCAAATCCGTAATATCGCTATCATCGCCCACGTTGACCATGGCAAAACCACGCTGGTGGATCAGTTGCTCCGTCAGTCGGGTACTTTTGCCGCACACCAGCAGCTGGAAGAGCGGGTGATGGACAGCAACGATCTTGAAAAAGAGCGCGGCATTACCATTATGGCGAAAAACACGGCGGTGCAATGGGGCGATACCCATATCAATATTGTCGACACCCCTGGACATGCCGACTTCGGTGCCGAAGTAGAGCGGGTGCTGGGCATGGTGGATGGTGTACTGCTGCTGGTGGATGCTGTCGAGGGCCCCATGCCGCAGACCCGCTTCGTGACCCGCAAGGCGCTGGAACTGGGTCTGAAACCCATTGTCGTCATCAATAAGGTAGACCGCCCCGGTGCTCGCGTCGACCATGTCATCAGCGCCACTTTTGATCTTTTCGACAAACTCGGTGCTACCGAAGAACAACTGGATTTCC
>NZ_JBYCKP010000030.1:0-2088 GCF_057473445.1 Acidithiobacillus sp. TH-A36
ACGAACTCTACCCCTGGTCCAGCAATGCCATGGCCATGAATATGATCGGCTGGTTCAACGATGGTAATGGTTATATTGGTAATCTCAACCTGAAACCCGAAACAGCCAACACGGTCAGTCTGGCTGCCAATTTCCATGGCTCAGACCCACAAATCTGGCACGTGCAAGTTCAGCCTTACTTTACCTACATTCATAATTATATTGGTGCGGTCCGCTGTCCGACCGGCCTTGGAGGAGCCTGTACAGCGGCGAATCTGCACGCGGAGAGCGGTTTTGTCTATTTGCAATTCGCCAATCAAAACGCCGAAATATGGGGTATCAATATGGATAGCTCTGCCCGTCTGGCAAAAACCCGGCGTTATGGAACATTTACGCTGTTGGCAAATGCCGCCTATGTGCGCGGGGATAACTTGAGCAGCCATACGCCCCTCTACCACATGATGCCCTTAAACTTGCGACTTGCCCTGCATCAAAACTGGGGAGCATGGCGCAACACCATCGAAGAACAGCTGGTTGCCGCAAAAAACCAGGTAGACACCCTGCGTAATGAACCGCAAACAGCTGGCAATGGCTTATTGAATCTGCGCACCGCATATCGGCAGGGCCACTGGCAGGCCAGCCTGGAACTCGCGAATCTCCTGAACCAGTTTTATGAACAACCACTGGGAGGGCTTTATCTGGGCCAGCGCCCCATGACTTATGGCACAGCACTGCCTGGTCCAGGACGTTCCGTGAACATGAGCCTGCAATATCAATTTTGATATTTCATCCAAACGGCAGTTGCCATTTTTTGATTTACCGAACGTAAAAAACCCGGAGAAGATTCCCCGGGTTTATCAACACGACTGGGATCCGCGCCATCAGGTCGCGGATTGAGGCTACTTACGCAGCCGGTTCAGCCTTCTTTTCTTCCACTTTCTTGGCCATTTCAGGCTTCTTCATTTCAGCCTTCTTCACCATTTTCTTGTGCTCAATTTTCTTGTGCTCGGCCTTCTTCACCATTTTGTGCTCAGGCGCTTTGTGCTCAACCATCTTTTCAGGAGCCTTGGCAGGCACTTCGGTGGTCGCAAAAGCAGCAGTAGCAGTCAAGAAAGACAATGCAGCAGTCAGGGCAACAATTTTCTTCATAAATAAGCTCTCCTCAAAAGGTGGTTCCAGATTTCCGCTTGTAGCGGCGCTGTTTCAGCAGCGATAATCTCTTAGCATAACGCGTGCCAACTTTTTAATTTAATGATTATAATAAGAAAATAAAATATAAAAACATTCATGGCGCTGAAACAGGCAGAATCAACCTTAACGTCCCATCTCCAGTCAATAAAAATCCGGGCACGAAAACTCCCAGTGCAAAATTATTTATGCTTAACTATCAGTCAGATAAAAATAAGTTTCTGGTTTATTCCATAGCCTGGCAGCGATCGCCGCCACCCAGGAACGCATGGTAATACGTCACTTGTTAGCGACAGGTGGAAAGGATTTTGTAATAAATGGATGATCTGACGCCATGCGCGCCTGTCGTCATTCAACGACGACGCCGGAGAAACAGCTTATGGAGATGATGGGAAATATGGGAGGCCGTCGAAACGACTTCCTCCGGGTTCTTTTTGAACTGCTCAGGCAGAAGGCGGAACAAAGCCTTCAGGTTGCTGCGCGCCGTCACCAAAAAAGTAGGCTTCCATCTGTTTTTCCAGAAAAGTTCTGGACTTGGGATCTATCGGCGAAAGACGATATTCATTAATCAACATCGTCTGATGCTTCAGCCAACCCTGCCAGGCTTCCTTGGAAACTTCCTGATAAATACGCGCGCCCAGTGGGCCAGGATAAGGGGGACGATCCAGACCTTCAGCTTCGTGACCCAGTTTTACGCATTGCACCATTCGAGACATAAGAAACTTCCTCACTAGAACATCAGGATATTAAGGAGACGCCGCCCATCTTACCTGAACCTGTCTCTCGGGCAAGTTACGAAGTCTGACTGAGAATCTTGCGAACAGGGGTTGGCAATCCTTCTGCCAGGGCATTTTCCCGAGTAAACCAACGTCCTGTCAAAATCTGATCTGCGACACCCGGCACAATTTGATCGTCTTGCAC
>NZ_JBYCKP010000031.1:0-6083 GCF_057473445.1 Acidithiobacillus sp. TH-A36
GCGGTGAAAATATGGCGGAAAACGGAGTGCGACAGTGGCTGGTGACCGATGCGGATGCGGGCCAGCGTCTCGACAATTTCCTCCTGCGGGTCATGAAAGGCGTGCCCCGTTCTCACATCTACAAAATCCTGCGTAGTGGCGAGGTGCGGGTCAATAAAGGCCGGGCGCGGCCCCATTACCACATTGCCGTTGGCGATGTGCTGCGCCTGCCGCCGGTGCGGGTTGCTGAACCCAGTGATCCGGCCATTCTGCCTGCCCACCTGCGCGGACAACTGGAATCGGCAGTTCTTTTTGAAGACAGCCATGTGCTGGTACTGAACAAGCCCAGTGGTCTCGCTGTCCATGGCGGCTCCGGTTTGAGCTGGGGCATTATCGAAGCCCTGCGCCAACTGCGGCCAGAAGCCCGGGAACTGGAACTGGTGCATCGTCTGGATCGCGACACTTCCGGTTGTCTGGTGCTCAGCAAAAAGCGCTCGGCACTGCGGGCGCTGCATGAGGCCTTGCGCCAGGGACAGATGGAAAAACAATATCTGACCCTGGCCCTGGGTGACTGGAAAGACAAAACCCGCTCCGTGCGCCTGGCCTTGCGCAAAAATACCCTGCAATCGGGAGAACGCATGGTGCGGGTGGATCCGGTCGACGGCAAACCCGCACATACGCGGTTTTCGTTGCTGGAGCTTTTCCCCGGCGCGGCGTTATTGCAGGCCGATCTGGATACCGGACGTACCCACCAGATCCGGGTACATCTTCAGGCCATAGAGCACCCGGTGGCGGGTGATGAAAAATATGGCGACGCAGCTTTCAATCAGCGCCTGCGCAGTCTGGGCTTGCGCCGCCTGTTCCTGCACGCGGTCAGCATTCGTTTTACGCATCCTCGCGATCAGCAGCCCGTGCATATCCAGGCCCCGTTGCCTGCAGAGCTGGAAGGATTGCTTCAGCAATTACGTCAGGAGCCCAAATCATGAATTCTGCGCTGCAGGATCGCCGTCTGATCATATTCGACTGGGACGGCACTTTGATGGACAGCATACCCACTATTTGCCGATGCCTTGCCCATGCATTCGCCTATGCCGGGCTAGCCGATCGCGGCGAAGAGCAATATAAGGAAATTATTGGCTTAGGCCTTGGTGATGCGTTGGCGGTTCTCGCCCCTGATGCAGACGAAAACTTGCGTTCCCGCATTCTGGAGGGGTACCGGAATTGCTTTTTTTCCACCCCGGCAGTCGATATGCCACTTTTCCCTGGAGTGGAGCAGACGGTCATTGCCCTGGCGGATGCTGGCTTTCAAATTGCTGTGGCAACGGGCAAGGCGCGCCGTGGTCTGGACAAGGTGCTGAACGAAAATCCGCACCTGGCGGCACGCATCAGCGCCAGTCGTTGTGCGGACGAAACCCGTTCCAAGCCCGATCCCCTGATGCTCGAACAGCTCCTGGATCATTACGCGTTGGCACCCGAAGCCGCCGTCATGGTCGGGGATACCGTCCATGATATGGAAATGGCCGTAGCCGCTGGCGTGTTGCCGGTAGGCGTTCTTTGCGGCGTACATGACAGCCAACGGCTGACGCGGGCGGGAGCGGCGCTGTGCTTGCCTGATCCGAGTTTTTTGCTTCGTGAGGTTGGTTGAATCTTTATTCATGCCATTCATTAGGTTGACTTTGCCTTACTGATGTTTTTTTGACAATATTGAGTACCAATGAGGAGAGCAACCCATGCATCCAAACATCGCAGAATTTCCGCATCCTGCACTCATCGGAACCTTTCGCCAGTTCGGACCGTTTGGTATTGCCTACCAGATACTCAAGGAAAGCCATGCCACCGCGAAGGGCTGGACTGTCGAGATTGAGGTGCCACAAACAGGGGAACGCTTGGGATATCCTTTGAAGGATGCTCTTGACGATCCAGAGGCACGCTAGTGTTCGCCATCGCTTTTGACCTGACCGTTAAGGAAGTCACAAGATGTCACCCAAAGAGTGTTGCCGCTGCCTATGCAGACATAGACGCAACCTTGGCCGGGTTTGGATTCCGAGACCGAGTGAAACACAGGGGCATCAAAAAATGACCGGCCCCTGCTTTTTGTCTCATAAATGGCCGATCCAGGCAGTGACTGGTCCCCGTTCAATCAAGGGACTACGAACCTGGTTGGCTCTTTCCATCAGACATGATGGTGCATTATGTCCCAACCAACAGGAAGGTCGTCCCATGTTATTCGGCATACCGTACTTCGTTAGTTCGAGATAAAGTTGACGAATACTTCAAAGACCCCTTGAAACCAGTCCTCTGCCGAGAATTATTTGCTGGGCGGATTTAACTCCACGTTACGGGGCATCTTCCGATATAACAATAACAAAAAATAATAGCTCAACATAACAGACATAGAAATGAATATGCGAACACGCCGCATCCATAAAAAACACCCAACGATAAATATCTAATCACGAATCTTAGCAGGATGATGCTGACCAATTTATATACATTTCCTTACCAACCTCTTGAAGTCCAAAATATTGGTAAAGTTTGATCGCCTTTTCATTATGGCTGAATACATGCAGAGCAAATCCTGATGCTTCCATGTTTTTACAATTATCCATAATATGTTGCATTAATCGTTTGCCAAAACCTCGATTCTGATATTTTTCATCGATAAAAAACCAGAGCAGGACGGCAGCTTGATGGGGTACTGCCGAATACCATGCACCACCTATCATCTGACCATCATATTGCGCTGAAACAAGATACTGGTGATTGTCACTTTGTCGGTCAATATTATCTAGCATCTGTATCTGTCCTTGCGTGATATTGTGAGCCGCTTCTTCGGAAAGAAGCATGACCTTTTGCAGTTCCGCACTATGGTAATCCACAAGACTGGACTTCATAACAGGTAAAAATTCTTTAGATATCTCCATAAATATCAAATTTGAACACATGTTATCATCTCCAAATATAATAACGATAAGCTATTCATAAAAAGTTAAATAAAACTCTTTATAACGATCAATGTTTTCTTTAAGGTTGCCAAGATTGCCTGAATATTTCTGCCATTTATTTATAGACGAATCATAAATAGGTTGTTGGACCTGATGCCGGCTTGAAGTATTAATGATATTTTTGTTAAGATGAACGTTAAGACATGAATCTTCGTATGGCAACCCGAGAAAGTCCAGCACGCAACGAAGTTTTTTCTCAGGACTTTTTACCATTTCTTCATATCTAACTATTAATATATTTTTTTCAAACAGAAGCTTCCATTGTTCAAGAGCATACTGACTAAAGCAATAGAATCTGGCTAATTGATCGAAATCATGGCTATAAGAATGATCACCTGTCATATTCTGCTGATAAATTGACAGGCAATTATCAAGGGCATCACGCTCACAAAAAATTATTTTAGACTCAGGAAATAACAACATTATTGTTCCGATATATAGAAAATTATGTGGCAACTTGTCAATCATGACCTGAAAACAAAAATCGTTAACAAGTGACGCACAATAATCTATATACGCTTTTCTTAGGATATAAGTAGATTCATAACTGTCTGACTCAATAAATTCTGATGAACGTATTTTGGTTGCGATCTCAGGAATTTCAGATAGCTCACCTAATCCCACTATTTGCGTGTGCATATCGAGCATTTGATGCAGCAAACTAGTGCCTGAACGGGGCATGCCAACAATGAATACTGGCGTATAATCTAGCTTTTCAAATTTTAGTAATTTTGGCTTTATATTTTCATAGATTTTAATATCTGACTTTAAATTTCTTTCCATAGATGGAAAATCATAACATCCATAAATACTTTTCTGCACAGAATGTGCAGCATTGTATAACAAAAAAGACTTATCATATTCACCATAATGGTGATGATAATTAGCCCTAATAAATAAAACAGATATATATGCATCGTTTAGTTTTTTTTGTTCGTCAATGTCAGACTCTAAAATTACTTCTGGATCACTAATTTTTATTTTTTTTACCAATAAATAAGCATTTTCAAATTCGCCGCGAATAAGACACATCTCAGCTCTTGCAACAATAAAAAATGGATCTTTTGATGATGTTACAATAGGCATAAGCAACCATTCTTGTACTTCATCATACTTACCTTGTCGACCTAACGCCTGAACCAGATTAATAATCAATGGTAATGAGTCTTCATGCTTGGTCTTTAGCAACTGTCTATATAACTTTTCTGCTTTACTGTAATGCCCCATTCGTATCCACAGAGCTCCGAGATAAAAACGTGCACTAAAATTATTCTGATCATTTTTTAGAGCAACATTAAATGCCTCTTCTGCTTTATTGTAGTAGTGCATTCCGGATAATACGCGCCCTAATAGAATGATTCCTTTTATATCATCTGGAAATTTCCCAAGATAATCAATAAGGCACGTTGCGGAAGAAGCATAGTCTCGGGAATTGAAATAATCTTTTGCTTTAGAAAACAAAATTTTATTGTGTTTTTTATTGTTCATTTAGATGATTTATTAAAAAATTGTGTGATAAATAAAATAACATAAAATTATGTAGTCGTACATTGAAAAAGTGTGAACAAATGTAAATTTCAAGAATTTTAAACTGGTGATATGGAAAAATCTCTTAATATTTTAGAAGAGTCCAGGGAGGATCTTCACTATATAATTGAAAACTACAATTCTTAAGGTATCAACTATAACCGCCACGATAGCAGTTTATTGTCAGCCCCCGGATTGATAATCCACTGGTCTGAGCCACTCAACCTCCAGCAAATAAAGGCATTGCCGTGCTGGTTGCACACTTATTTCTGGCGCTTTGCCCAAAATTCGCCCAAGGGAACTGCAAAAACCACCTGTTGGTGTCCCGTCGCCATAGAGTAGTGTATCCAGTCGAGCTAATGCCCTGTTCATTCGGAATATCCGCAGGTTGTTTGACTGGCTCGGCTAACCCAGTATTTGGTGCGAAAGGGGAGACTCGAACTCCCACGCCGTGCGGCGCTGGAACCTAAATCCAGTGCGTCTACCAATTCCGCCACTCTCGCTTACGCGCTATCTTATGCGGAATAGTCCCTGGCGACAATCATCGGAGTACCGAGCATGAGCAAGTCACAGCAACCCCATCGTTTACGCCGTTTGCTGGCTGTGGAGTCGGCCCGGATCATGGCGGAGGAGGGCGTCGTGGATTTTCGGGTGGCCAAGGAAAAAGCGGCGCGGCGTTTGGGTGCGGGGGGGGATGCTCAGCACCACTGGCCGAATAATAGTGAGATAGAATCGGAATTACATGCCCGCCTGCAGCTTTTTCACGGACCTGCCCATGCGGTGGATTTGCGCGAACTGCGCGAGCGGGCGCTGAAAGCTATGCAGTGGCTGGAGGTGTTTCAGCCGCGTCTGACCGGCCCGGTGTTGAATGGTACGGCTACGCGCCATGCGGCAATTACCCTGCATTTATTTGCGGATGCCCCTGAGACGGTCATTTTCTTTTTGATGGATCAGAAAACGCCCTATGAAGAAAGCTGGCAGCGCCTGCATTTTGGCGATGCCCCGGCGCAAGATTATCCCTGCCTGAAAATTGACTACGTAGACACGGAGATTCGTCTGGTCATTTTTGCGCTGGATGAAGACCGGCGCAGTCCCGCTTCGCCTGTGGATGGAAAACCGGTGAAGCGTGCGACTGGTCAGCAATTGCGCAAAATGCTGGAGCAAGAGCAGCTGCAAAATGGACTTTGAGAATCCAAAATTTTCGATTTATTCCTGACCCGTTGGCACAATAGCGTTTTCCTGCTCACGAGGGCGCAGGTGTTGCCAACTGACCAAGGCGAGTGCGATAAAAATGCAGACCATTCCCACACCTTCCCAGCCTCCCGGGGTTTCTCCCAATTGCAGCCAAGCGGCAACGACACCAATCAGTGGCGCTGCCAGTGTGCCCATGCCCGCGATTCCGGAGGGCAGTTTCTGCAAGGCGTAGGCCCAGAGAAAATAGGCCAGAGCAGTACCGGGAATCGCATTATAAAGCAGGGCGCCGACAAATACGGGTGTCCAGTGAACCGTCAGTGGGTCAATAAATAGGGTCATGACAATCAGCCCGAGTCCGCCGAAAATGGTTTGCCACAA
>NZ_JBYCKP010000032.1:0-4622 GCF_057473445.1 Acidithiobacillus sp. TH-A36
GGCACGTTTATTACACGCCTGATCCAGTCCGACCTCATCAAGCCCTATGCGTTGCCGCGCAAGTACGAAAAAGAAATTCACGCGAATGAGCTGGTCCTGCTGGCCTATTACATTGCCGCCATCAACATCGAGTCGGCCTACCATGCCAAGACCCTGCAATATAAGCCATTCAACGGCATTGTGCTGACCGATACCTTCCAGATGAATGAGCGCAGCGAGAAGGAATCGAAAGACTCTCTCGGTGTCACCGATGAAAACTACCTGGAAGGTAATTCAGAACGCGCCGAGCTTCAAAAGAAACTGGATATTCGGGTGATTGTGGGGAATCCGCCGTATTCTGCGGGTCAGAAAAGCCAGAATGATAACAATCAGAACATGGGCTATCCGTTGCTGGATGCGAGGATTGAGGATACCTATGCAAAATTATCGAATGCCGCATTGGTGAAAAATCTCTATGACTCTTACATTCGGGCAATTCGCTGGGCCTCTGACCGGATTGGGAACAAGGGAGTATTGGGTTTTGTCACAAACGGTTCCTTTATCGACGCAAACAACATGGATGGCCTGCGTAAGGGCTTGCTGGCGGATTTCAGTCAGGTTTATGTGTTCAATCTGCGGGGTAATGCCAGAACATCTGGAGAACAGCGACGCAAGGAAGGAGATGGAGTTTTTGGATTAGGTTCCCGCACTCCAGTAGCCGTCACCATCCTCATCAAAGACCAGCAACATTCTGGTCCTGCGGAACTCTACTATCACGATATTGGAGACTATCTGAGCCGTGAGGACAAGCTGATTATCATTCGCAAGGCTTCCAGCATAAAGGGGCTGATCTGGAATCATATTCAGCCCAATGAGGCTGGGGACTGGAATAGCCAGCGTAGTGAAGGGTATGAACAATTCATGCTGTTGGGTGATAAAAGAGATAGCGAAGAAGCTATTTTTGATATGTATTCATTAGGTGTTGCAACCAATCGTGATGCCTGGGCCTACAACCATAGCCGTCAAGACCTCTCAGATAACATGCAGGATATGATTGACGTATTCAATGCAGATTCCGCAAAGTACGCACAAGCCTGTGACGGGTTGCCAAAATCAGCATGGCCGAAGATCGAGGATGTTATCTGTAACGATCCCGAACAAATCAGTTGGTCACGCGCTTTGAAGCAGGATGTCTCACGCGGAAAACAGCATGATTTTGTGCCAGAATCGCTCCGAACGGCCATGTATCGGCCATTCTGCAAACAATGGCTGTACTTTAACCGCCAATTAAATGAAATGGTTTTGCAAATCCCGCGCCTGTTCCCGACTGAACGGCAGGAGAATGTGGTGATTACAGTGTCCAGTCTTGGAGCTAAAAAGGGATTTTCCTGCTTGGTGTCTAAAGTGATTCCTGACCTAAACTCACAAGAAGCAGGTGCCCAATCCTTCCCTTTCTACTGGTACGAAACCGTCGAGGAAGCCCGCAAACGACTGAGCAAAGCGGATTCATCGCAGGTCAATCTTTTTGATGAATCGGGCGATCTGGGCGGCACCCCGGACGCAGACGGGTACATTCGTCGGGATGCAATTACGGATTGGGCCTTGGCCGAATTCCGTCGCCATTACCAGGATGAAGGCATTGAGAAGATCGACCTTTTCCACTACATCTATGGCCTGCTGCACTCCCCGGAGTACCGGGAAACCTACGCGGCGGATCTGAGCAAGATGATCCCCCGCATCCCTTACGCGCCGGACTTCCGGGCCTTTGCCGAAGCCGGTAAGAAGCTGATGGAATTGCACCTGGGTTATGAGCAGATCGAACCCTGGCCCCTGGAAGAAGTCTGGTCCGGCGACAAGCGGGATTACACGGTGCAGAAGATCCGTTTTCCAAAGAAAGGGGAACGTGGGAGCATCGTCTATAACAACGCCCTGACCTTGAAAGGCATACCAGAGGAAGCCTATGCCTATGTGGTCAATGGAAAATCTCCGGTGGAGTGGGTGATGGAACGCTACTCGGTGCGGGTGGATAAGGCCAGTGGCATCGAAAATGATCCTAATCGGATGCTGGAAGAAATAGGCAATTATCGGTATATCGTGGAGCTGATTGGGAGAGTGGTCAGGGTGAGTGTGGAGACTCAGGGGATTATCGAAAGATTGCCAAGTACGGGGTAGAAATAATGAACTATGGAAACAGCATGGATTATATAGCAATTCGACGTGGGATTGTATATGAAGGAGATTTCTATCAACTATGGGCAATTTATCCAAGACCTCTGGTTGTTGATGCAGAATTTACACTATTGAAATGTCCGGCGGATTATTGCCGAAACAAGGTTTTTATGGAGGACTCGTTCGATACTGTTACTCGTGTTCGTAGAGGACGATTTTATTGTATGAATGACGGCCATTCAAGCAATAATTGGATACCAGATAGAGTTGAAAACGGGCTTTATGGGAAGCATGTTGGCATTTCTAGTGGACAATTTGATTGCGATGCAATTGGTCAGTCTGCTTCTGTTTCAGATATTGAATTAGCCAAAAAGGAGATAGTTTACCTTGGCTCAGGCGCGGAAAAAACATACTGGAGAATAACTGATGTTGAAAGGAACATATTTGGGCACCAAGTTTTCACGCTACGGGCACAGTCATTATTTGGAGTGTTGCCGGAAATAACGGATATAGTGAAAGACAAGAATGATGATCGGTTAGAAAATGATGCCATTCAAAAGGTGCGAGGGTCACTTTCTAGATTGGTTGACTCTTATCATAAATTCCAAGCAAGTTCAGTAGTTGATGAAGCACGAGAAACAGCAAGAATCATTTTAGCCAAATGGATTGGAATAAAAGCCATTGAAAAAGACCTCAGTAAAATGATTGGTAAAATTTCAGAGGAAAATCATGTTTTATCTAATGCTGCATTTATTGTTAATCGCCTACACGCTCGTAACAAATCAGCAGAACAAGAAAAACAATTAAACAGAGGAAAAGAAATAAGAGAACCAACAGATGATGATGCGCGGGTTAGTGTGGAGCTTGTGGGAATGATTTTGCGTGAGATAGGATGGGACACTAAAAGATGAGGAATAGGATAGGGGTTTCATATTTTTTCTTGCGCTGTTTCATATAGGTTATGCTTTAGCTGCAAAGCTATTGCTAATTCGGGAAAAGAGCGGATCGATGCTATCATCAATAAAAGATGGAGAAATGTTTGTTATAATGGATCCTGGGCGCTTTTCAAGTCCTCAAGGACGGGGAGCAAAAGGCTTGGTTATTCCCACTAAAGAATACTCACAAGAATTGGGCGGGCTTAATGCTGATGGGTAAAGCAAATAAATGAAGGTTACGTTTTTTCAAAGTGAATAGGATACCGCAAATGCACACAAGCTGCTTGAGTATCCAATCCGGATTTTCTTTAATGTTCGGAGATGCTAGAATCAACAGATTCCTTAGCCTGTTATGGGGCAGGTTGGGAAACCGGGAGGCTGGAATCGCAGTTCAGTCTCCAAGTTGCCGGCACCGAACATGATCGGAACCGGCTGCGATAAAATTTCATCACCCATCGCCGGGATGGTGAATGCCTTTGGCCTCGATCAGAAATGACGAGGCCTTCGTGCTTCAAACAGAAATAAAATTTTGTACGTCTTTGCATTGTTTACTGTTTTATATATAATTGTTATGGGGTAACTATGCGTTAATTGTGCTAGATTCATCCTCTTTTGGTACACTCTCGATTGCCCCGACTCTATTCGGGGCGTTTTTATAGGGAGATAGGGGACTCGGCAAGAAACGATTTTGCATCGTCACTCTCTAATCTCTCGCACATACTTGCGAAAAGCTACCCGCGACATCATAAATGAGCCGGTCACTGGCATATCTGTATCTGCCTTCTCATCGTAGGATACCCATTTTCTGTCTAGCTCCGTAATCACCACTTTGCGGTCACAGCTCGTATCCTCCGGGTGCATGGTATTGGCCAGCATGTACCAGTCTCCGATTTTTAGTTTCATATATTCACTCCAGCAAGCGCATGGTTGACAAAGTATGGATATAATCTGTTACGGTTGCCAAACCGTCATGACAACCAGTTGGGCTACACCATCACTCCAGCAAATGCAGATACCGGCTGCTGGTAGCAATGTTGGCGTGTCCCATGTTTTCCTGCACCTGGCGCAGATCCATGCCCTTGGCCAGCCACGCGCTTGCTGCCGTATGCCGGAGTAAATGCGGGCCGCATTGAGGCTTTTCGATTCCTGACCTGATGAGCAACCGGGACACCATCGTATGCAAGGCCTTGGCAGGGATGGCCTTGCCCTGGTCGGTCACGAACATTGCATCAGTTTCCGGATGGGAACGATGACGGATCTGCAGCCAGTTTCGCATTGCCTCGACCCCTTCCGGCTGGAATCGCACCAGGCGTTCCTTGTTGCCTTTCCCGACCAGGCGGATCCGACCCTCAAAATACTCGCCGGCATCCTTGATGGTCATGGCCACCACTTCCGAAGCTCTAAGCCCGGTATCGAGAATAAAGCGGATCAACGCCTTGTCGCGCATGGCGGCATAGGAAGTACCCCGATCTATGTGCGTAAGCAGCCTTTCCATCTCTTGCCACGATAATACAGGTACCAGACGCTTTTCCTTAAAAC
>NZ_JBYCKP010000033.1:0-15189 GCF_057473445.1 Acidithiobacillus sp. TH-A36
CCCTTCATCTGGACCAAATCCGCCCGCGACATCCTGCAAAAGGTCATTCGCGCCAACAGCCACTTAAGCAGCAAACAGAATGCAACACTACACTAGATTTGGAAACCGTCATTGGGTTAGATGTGGAGTCTGCCCGGAGTTGCACCCTGCGTATTGCAGACTTGGCGCCTGCAGTGGGTGGCACCGTAATGGTTCGTGATCTGGATACCGTTGCCGACGAAGACTGGAAGACGGCGCAATCCCGATATGCCGCGATACAACCGCTTCTGGACCGATTTGACGTGGGGCGACGTGAAGTAGAGGCCCGAGCTCAAGAGGTGGGAATCAACTTCACCACGCTTTACCGTTGGCTGAAGCTATATCGGGATGCGGGAACTCTTGACGGACTCATGCCGGAGAAAAGAGGGGTCAGGAGAGGCGCCAAGAAAATATCGTTGCATGCGGAACAGATTATTCAGGACGTTATCAATGCGTTGTATCTGACTGTGCAGCGGCCCTCCGTTCAGAAAGTGGTTTTGGAAGCGCGCCGACGGTGCATTGAAGCGCAACTCACTGAGATCCCGCACCCGAACACGATACGCGCCAGGGTTGCTGAGATTAGTGAGCGGGAGACGCTACGCAAACGGGGATATCGTGAGAAGGCCAAGAACAAGTTTATTCCTGTCCCTAGTCAGTTCCCCAACGCGGATTATCCATTGGCTGTTGTGCAGATAGACCACACACCCGCAGACATTATTCTGGTTGACGATATTTATCGCAAACCCATTGGCCGCCCCTATATTACTATGGCAATAGATGTTTTTAGTCGCATGATCGTTGGCTACTATCTGTCCTTTGACGCACCTTCGGTAACCTCTGTGGCAATGTGTGTGGCGCAAGCTATACTTCCCAAAGATGATTGGTTGGTCTTGCATCATGTCGATGCAAAATGGCCGGTGTCTGGTCTGATGACGACCATTCATGTGGATAATGGATCGGATTTTCGCTCGGAAAGCTTCCGTAATTCCTGCATGATGTACAATATTCGGCTTGAATACCGCCCGGTAAAGCAGCCCCGCTATGGTGGTCACATCGAACGTTTATTGGGCACCATGCTGAAAGAGATCCATGATCTACCCGGAACTACGTTCTCGTCGATAAAAGAACGGGACGAATACGACTCCGAGAAGCACGCTACGATGACCAAGTCGGAATTTGAAACATGGCTGGTTACTCTTATTTGCAAGGTGTATCACAAGCGACTCCATTCTTCCATCGGTATGACGCCCGAGAAAAAGTGGGAACTGGGTATCTTCGGGGATAAAGACACCCCGGGCCGTGGAATGCCCGCGTTACCTGCGAATCGTGAGGTATTGTTATATGACTTCTTGCCGATGTTCAAGCGGACTATTCAGGCGGATGGTGTTTCCGTAGATGGGCTGACCTATTATGCGGACGTTATCCGGCAGTGGATCAATGCGGATGACCCGGATACCCCCGGTAAAAAGCGGCAATTCATTTTCCGCCGTGATCCCCGTGATATCAGCGTGATCTGGTTCCATGATCCTGAGTTAAAAATGTATTTTCGCGTCCCATACGCGGATCAGGCGATGCCGAGCATGAGTATCTGGGAGTACCAGCAGGCGGTAAGTCGCGCTCGTCAGCAGGGTATGAAATCTGTGGATGAGGTCATGGTGCTCCAAGCCTTGAATGATCTGCGGCAACAGGTCGATGGCTCGTCGGAAAGGACGAAAAAGGCGCGTCGCCAGCAGCAAAAGCGCAAGGAACACGCGAAAAAGGTATCTCCATCACAGCCGCTGACTTCAAATAGAAGCGTATTGGAGAAAGCGGCCCCTGCCTCGATGTTGCTGGAAGGCGTTGTTAAGCCATTGGATGATATTGCATGATAGACCTCGCTCATATTCATCCGGAATTCCGCCATGTTTTAGGAATGTCGGATAAGGACCGCATGGCATTTCTCGACGAGCCGCGTTGGATTGGTTATGCCCAGGCTAATCGCCTTTTGGATAACTTGCGCGGTTTAATGGAAAAGCCCATGCGCCCACGCATGCCTAATCTGCTGATCGTTGGTGACTCCAATAACGGGAAGACAACGATTATTCGGCGCTTTCAGAAGTTGCATGGAGAGGGCTACGTCAATGAGAATGCCGAACCCGTTAAACCAGTTATTGTAAGCGAAGCGCCGCCCAGCGCAGACGAAAAGGGGTTGTATATAGCGATCCTGGAGCGTTTCTGGACACCGTACCGAGCGACGGACCCGGCTTCTAAGCTGCGCTATCAGGTGGTTCATCTGATGCGAGACTGCCATGTGCGTATCCTGGTAATCGATGAGTTCCACTCTCTCCTGACGGGGACGGTGACCAAGCAACGCGAGGTCATGAACGCCATCAAGCTGCTATGCAACGAATTGGCGATTCCCATCGTCGGCGTGGGCACCAGAGAGGCCGTCCGGGTTTTGCACACGGACCCACAGCATGCCAGCCGCTTTGATGTGGTCACGTTGCCGCCATGGGAATTGAACCCAGAGTTTCAGCAACTGGTAGCGAGTTTTGAACAAGTATTACCGCTTAAAAATCCCTCTTTGTTACATCAAAGCGAGACGGTAAGTCTGCTTTTTGCTATTTCCGAAGGGAATCTGGGTAATCTGCATCGCCTTTTGGTGGCGTGTGCGGTGGAAGCCATTAAAACTGGTACGGAGAAAATCGACAAATCGATCATAGAGGGAAAGCAATGGCTACGGCCTACGCGTGGCATCCGGGAACTGGTATAGATCGCCCGCGTTGGGTGCGTTCTGTACCTCTGCTGCCCGATGAAATTATCTCGTCGTGGCTGGTGCGTGCAGCGCTTGCCCAAGGCTGCGACCCGATGGTGCTTACCGGAGACGTATGGCCAAAGTGGCGCATATGGACGAGAGACGTGGACCGTTTTCTTGATGACGCACCGTTAAATAAGCTGGTCGTCCCTGCGGGAATTCCGCTGTCTTCCTTTCGCGCTGCTACGCTGAAAAGGATCGCTGAGCGTGTCAGTAATGGACCCCTGCCCGACAAGGCCGTGTGGCCGTGGATATTGGCGCTGGGTGCGCGGAATACCAAGAGGCGAAGCGGTCTGCAGTATTGTCCAGCTTGTCTGCGCGATGACCGTATCCCCTATTATCGCCTGCAATGGCGTCTCGCGTGGCATGTGGTTTGTGTGCATCATCATTGTGCTCTGCTGGACCGCTGCCCACATTGTGGGGTGCCCTTAGAGCCACACCGACTGCATGCGAAGGATGGTCATGTGGCGGTCTGCGCGACCTGCAAAGGAGATTTGCGGGATGTGGGCGCTATTACGCCATGTTCGGACGATGTCATGGCGTTCCAGGATGCAGGCGACGAGGCGATTCGTCATGGCAGTGGTCAGTTCATGGCACACCCGACGGAGACCGATGCATGGTTTGCCGGTGCGTCTTTTTTGTCCGCATTATTACGAAGAGCTAATCGTAGCGATGCGGAGGCTTTGCACGCATTTCTGGAGCGGATGGGGGTTGCAGTCCCTGAGTTACCGCTGAATCCCGGCACAGGGGTTGAACTGCTTGGCACAGCGGAACGTCACCTGTTGCTGGGCGCGCTGTGGAAACTGATGCGAACCGACTTGGCCGACGTGTCTAAGCATCTCCAGGAATCCGGTATTACCCGCCAAGGTTTTGTGAGCAAGGGAGAACGGATGCCAGACTTGTTCGCTGAGGTTTTCGCGCAACTGCCTGATAACGCCAGAGGGTACAGAAAGCAGGCAATACGCGAACCTGGCCAACCCCGGCCGCGTCACGAAGTAATGCGCATGTGGCAGCGATTACAGCGCAAGCTGGAGATGTCGCTGCGATGATGGATATGGTGGTGACGCCTTCGGCTGAGGTGATTTGCGACGAATGTGGCAAGCGAGGCAGAAAAATAACGCGGGTTTATCACGGCCATAAGTATTGTTCCACATGCTACGCACGAGAATTTAAGCGCCGACTTTGTCCGAAGTGTGGGAACTACGCACGGTTGCCGCGCAGGGATATGGCTGCTGTGTGTCGTCGCTGTGCGGTGGCCCGGCCCTGCATCCGGTGTGGAAAGACAGACTTCCGAGTGGGACGGGTGACGCGCTCTGGCCCTGTATGTAATTCCTGTGCGAATTATTTTAGGGAGGCTGAGGCCTGTGAGCTTTGTGGCGAGTTGTCGAGAAGGCTAACGCGGGTATCTCGGTTCAATCATAATCTACGGCTTTGCCCAAAATGCGCCCATGCCGATCACGGAAACTGCCATGCCTGCCACCACCATAGACTTTTGGTGGTGACCGACGATGGGCGGCGCTTGTGCAAAGTATGTCTTGATGGCGGAATGATCCTCTGCCATGAATGTGGACAATCTATGCCGGCTGGCAGAGGTGCTCAGTGTGAGTCCTGCTATTGGCGATGCCTCATGAGAACGCGGATATCTATGAATCGGGCAGCTTTTTCTGTGCGGGTTATGGCGGATCATTTTGAGGGATTTGGTGCATGGTTGGCCGTCACTGTCGGGGATAACAAGGCGGCCATTTCCGTGAACCGCTATCTATCCTTTTTTCTGGAGATCGAGAAAGTTTGGGAGGCTATCCCCAACTATAACCGTTTGGTTGCTCACTTTGGCGCTGAAGGGCTACGCAGAGTGCGGCTTCCCATGCGATGGATGCAGGAAGTTGGGTTGGTGGTCAAAGATGTTGCTGTGCAGGCAGAGGATTCCGAGAAACGGCAAATTGCTGGTATGCTAAAAGCGCTGGAAGGCGATCCGGCAGGATTACGGATACTGAAAGGCTACCACGACACACTTTTGGTAGAGGTAAAGGCTGGAAAGCTGAGTTTGCGCTCCGCGCGCCTTGCCATGGTACCTGCGAAAGCCCTGTTGCTGGAGAACCAGAAAATGGGACTGAAGAAGCCAGACCAGAATACGGTGGAAGTTTATTTGGCTAAGGTGCCGGGTCAACGAGCAGCTTTATCGGGTTTTGTGCGATATTTGCGTGAGGTGCATTCGGCGGATGTTGTGGTGCCTAAAGTCAAAGATGGTGCCGCCCAAAAGGTCCGTCAGCGAAAATTAGAGCAGGAAATGCTGGCGATGATGCGTGAAAGTGGGGAGGGAGAGGAATTTCTGCGCCGGTGGGTGTCGGTGGGGTTGGCGTATTTTCATGGATTGCCGAGGAAGGTGGGGCGAGGGGTGGACCTGAAGATGCTGAAGGCTGATGGCGAGGGTGTGGTTTTGTACTTTTCAGGTAAGTCGTACTGGTTGCCCTCGTTCACTGGTATTCCACTCGTCCAGGACCGCCTCCATGCCAGATGCTGAGAGTCGTGGACCCTGGCCGTATCGGCATCCGGTTGCGAACCAGCTTGTGCTTGCGGTCCACGCTCACCGTAACCTTGTGGCCGTGATGGCTTTTCCCGTGCTTCCTGGTCCAACTGGCATCCCGATCCTTCTGCCGCCGTTTGGCCGGACGCCAGTCCGCCGGGACGGCGTTCTGCTCTAGGATCTCTTTATCCCCCTTGGTGAAGTGCTGCTTGGGAGCGGGCACCAAGGCCGCATCATGATTTGCCCCGCGTGGGCTTCCAGACTCTGGGCACGGATCTGTCGATCCAGTTCAGCGAACAGTGCCGCCACATCGTCCGCGTCGACGCGGTTCTCAAAGTTCCAGATGGTCGTGCGGTCCAGAATGTTCGCGGATTGCTCCAGACCACAGAAGTGTTGGAAACTGCGGCGACCCATGAGCTGGAGCTCGGTCTGCTCGTCGGACAGTCGGCGATACAGTCATAGACTTCCTGGCGGCTGGACGCTTGGAAGGATCTGGCCTGGGTACCGTTGGCGAAGGCACGTAGTTGCTCCAGGGTGCTGAGCTTGTCGGTATGTAGAGTCACGATCATCTCCGGATAATCCCAGACTCCAGTCCGCTTTCAAACCCATCTCAGCGTGGAAACACGCTATCCCGTTCAGACTCATGTGTCGTTGGACAAGGCTTTACCTTGACAGGAGATCGTTGTGAGGGATAATGCAAATATGCTCTGTCACACTGCTCCCATCGGACGTTGGCCTACAGGAGAAGCATCGGCGTCGAACGTTCTTTCCTGCCCTAGTTCTGCGAGGAGTTTTGTATTGCGTCAGAGGCTCCCCACCGTAAACAATACTACCCAACTGTTGGAATCTTCCGTCTGGATTTCCAATGATTCTCGCCCCGATATGCCATGTCGCCGGCCATTGATCTGGTTGGAGTGCTGCAATGCTAATGGTCGGAGGCTCACCTTGGACGCTTTCGTTGGTCCAGTATGGGCTGGAAGCGGTGCAGATCAAGCATCGGTAGAAACACAACGGAAGACTCCATGTCAATGCTAACCGACGTTGCTGAATCCAGCGCACGTATCTCGGGATTGACGTGGCAGAAAAATAACCATTTCATTCTTTTCGACGCAGCTGTGACACGCTATCCCGACAAGGTCGCCATATTCGACGCAGATCGTAGTTTCACTTACCAGGAACTGTTCGTGCGAGCTAGGAACCTAGCCGACGTATTGCGTGTTGCGGGAGTCGACAGGGACTCGGCGGTTGCCGTCTGCCTCCAACGGTCTACAAATTGGGTCTTAACGCTATTGGCGATATGGGAACTAGGCGGTTGTTACATACCCGTGGATAACATGGCCCCGGTAGAGCGAATCAGATATGTGCTCGACACCAGCGGAGCGTCAATCGCGATCATCGATGATACTACTGCCGAAAAGTTCGTCGATCTGGCAAGTCTCATCAACATTGAGCGTTGCTTTACGGAAAGCGTTCATGAGTCGGCCAGTGAGGCCCCGATCGGAAGCGAGGTCGGAGAATGTAATCGGGCCTATGTCATTTTTACCTCGGGCACTACGGGCTATCCCAAAGGTGTGCAGATCGATCACGGCAACGTGACGAACATGGTCATGGAGCATGTTCGCAGTGGAGAGATCAAATGCAGCGATCGGATTGCGCTGTGCATGTCCTTCGGATTTGATGCGTCAATCCGCGACATCGTCGGCGCATTAGCAACCGGTGCCACCTTGTATATCACCAGCGCAGAAGAACTCGAACTTTCGGCCTTTTGCCATATGTTGGCAGAGCGTCGGATCAGCTATGCAGTCGTGACGCCTACATTGCTGAGTGCGATCGGCGTGCCACCACCACTGCCTGACCTGAATACCATTGTCTTGGCCGGAGAAGCGCCGAGTCGCCAACTCATTCGAACTTGGGGGGTGGGCCGGTTGTTAATTAACGCTTATGGCCCAACCGAGGCGACGGTCTGCGCAACTAAGCGTCTCTACCCTGGCGGAGTCATCGGAGCGGATGAGCCAGTCTCTATCGGTCACCCTACCTATGGAATCCTTGCGGAGGTGCTGGATGAGAAATATGCCCCCGTACCAAAAGGCGATGTAGGGGAGTTGTATATCGGCGGCGCATCGCTGACCCGCCTAGGGTATATCGGTGATGCTGCGCTAAACGCACAAAAATTCGTTGACTTACCAACTATCGGTAAAGCATATCGAACTGGAGACAAATGTCGCCTATTGCCGAATAACGAGTTGGAGTGGGTGGAACGCTTAGACGACCAGATCAAGATCAACGGTTTTCGCATTGAGTGTGCAGAAGTTAGGGAGGCGATTACAACCATTCCCGAGGTCACCGAATGTCTGGTTCGCCCATGGCGGACCGCTGCACGCACCTATCTGATCGCCTATTTGGTAATGCGTTGGACTCGAAACCGCCTGTCACGCGAGTCCATCGCGCAATATGTCAAGGATGCGATTCTCAGACGATTACCAGCATATAGCATCCCTTCGTTCATCATCGAACTGGATGAAATACCAATGAATATCAACGGCAAGGTAGATATCAAAAGGCTGCCAATGCCAACATCTGACACGACGCATCATCCGCCGTCCGGATGTAACGAAATAGAGGCCGCGCTTTGGGATGTCTGGTTTGACGTGTTGCCGAAAGATCTGGCAATCGGGTTTTCAATTGACACGGAGTTTCACGCAGGTGGCGGAAGCTCTATTGAAGCGCAACAAATTCTTCACCGAGTCGCTCAGCAGTGGCATTGCAGAATACCCTACCACATGTTTCTGGATGGGCGCGGTACTATCCGCTGGACAGCACAGCTGCTACAAGCAGGAGTTACCAAAGCCTCTGTAGCCAGATCGGAACAAGCTTGTGAAAGCGGCGATCTTTCGATCTATGTTAAGCCCGCTGCTCCTTGTCTTTCAATTGTCCGACAGGAAAGTCGCAGCGAGAACCCAACTCACCACTTTCTCTTGACTGGCGCGACCGGATTCCTGGGTGTGCACCTGCTAGCAAGCTTAGTTCGTCTTGGCGTCGAGGTGACATGTCTAGTCCGGTCGGATGCCGAATTATCAGTTGTCATGCGCCTACAGCGCACCTTAGACAAATACGACATTCCCTTGAATGTCCGGGAAGAAGGTATTGAGATTGTCGTCGGGGATATCACGGACGTGGACTTCGGTTTGTCGCGCCACGAATTTCGACGGCTTTCACACAGCATCGATGCTATCTTCCACTGCGCCGCAGACGTGGACTTCATCAAGAGTTACGAGCAGCTCGCGCCCACCAATGTAAAAGGGACGGCGCAGATTCTTCGGTTTGCGGCCGCAGGGCGAATAAAGAAATTCAATTACATCTCGACCCTAGCGGTTTTCTTTTCAACGCAAGCCGCCACAGGGAGTTCAGGCGAGTCATCTTCTTCACATTACAGTCGAGGTCTATTCGGTGGCTACGCACAGAGCAAGTGGGTTTCCGAACAGATCGTGATGGACGTCAAGAGCCAAGGTTTAGACGTTAAGATTTTTAGACCTGCACGACTTTGGGGCAACACGCAAACGATGCGGCATCACGAACAAGATCTCTATGTCCGCTTGCTGAAGCTAATTGCTCTGACAGGAAAAGCTCCCGATATCGATTACTCAATGGACTTCACGATGGTCCGAAACGCTGCGGACGCTATGGCGCGGCTTGCATTGGTTGCTCCTGCAGACTTCTACCATATTCTGGACGAAAGGACGGTGCATCTCAAGGATCTTGCCGAATGGGTTAATGAATCGGGCCACAAAATCGAGATGATTAGCTATGAAAACTGGTTACACATCTTGAACACTGAGCTTGCGGCCAAGACGCTCGGACCGCTGGTCTCGGTATTCTTAGATCCCATCAATTGTCACGGCACTCTGTTCGACAACTTGCTGCGCCTGCCAAGATACGCAACTGGCGTATTTCCGAACGATAAGGCCAAACAGATGCTGGGCAATTCAATGTTATTTACGCGAGGTGACACGCCAAAGGAGTATATTAAAAGGTGTTTTAAAGCATGGCACAGCCAGAAAAAAACCACCTGCGTTTAGCGGAATTGGTATGAAAATAACATCAAACCCAATCTTTCTCTGGGCGCATCCACGGTCGATCTCCACCGCCTTCGAACGAATCTTCATCGAGCGGGGGGACTTCAACGTTATTCATGAGCCATTTTCGCAAGCTTTTTTCTTCGGAGGAGAAAGGGGGCATGCAAGGTTCGCCGATCAGCCCGTGCAAGCAGGGTACACTTTCAAGGAAATCTGGGACGATATTGAGCGGGTGGGTCGAGCAAACGGGAAACCGTGCTTTGTCAAAGAACTCGCGTTTCACATGCGGACGCCGTTACGAAGCAAGTTTCTTTCACAGATCATCAGTACCTTCCTCATCCGCCATCCTGAGAAGTCGCTCGCGTCCATGTATAAGAAACTGCCGGATTTCGACTGGATTGAAGCTGGCTATGAGTCGCTCTACGAGATATATGAGGAATCGTCGCGCCTGCAACCTGAGGCTGTGATCGTATTTGATGCAGACGACCTTCTCCGAAACCCAGTGACGATGCTGAAGGAATATTGTAGCAGCATTGGCGTAGCATTCCTGCCGCATAGTCTGAGTTGGGAGCCAAAGGTCATTCCAGCTTGGAAATCGTGGGAAGGTTGGCACGACGAGGCGCAGTATAGTAATGGCCTCATGCTGGAGGCGCAGAAGAACGCTTCTGTCCTGCCAGACCGTGTCCATCGAATGATCGAACGAGCGATGCCGATTTATCAGGCAATGAAGTGTATTGCCGACAGAACTTGGCACGAGGCCGAACGACACAGACGTAAAGGGGATCAGGGCGATTGTCAAATATCCGACGAAATTCAGCAGTGAGTATGGCCGGTCCGTGCTGATTGTAGTATATTTTCATGCACTACGCCTTCGCTAGTACCAAGCATGCTGTTCACAATTGAGGTGGAGAATGGGTGGATGCTCTCAGAGACGCTAAAATGACTACATCGCTCCTCAATCTGCGGAGTGCCTCGTCAAAATGGGGGCCAAAGGTGACAATATGAATGTAATGCTGATAGTAAACGCTAGATGCTATGTTTTTAAGGCTGCTCTGAAAATGCTGTTGGACATGGAGGAGTGAATGAGTACGTATTGGAGCCCGGCGTTGGCTGATTTGGTCCCATATATTCCGGGTGAGCAGTCTAATCAGGTGGGCTTGGTCAAGTTGAATACCAACGAAAACCCATTTGGTCCCTCGCCCGCGGTCATTGAAGCGCTACGAGTGTGGCCAGGCGACAGGTTAAGGCTCTATCCTGACCCTGATTCCACAGCTCTGCGCGAGGCGCTTGCGCATTATCATGGTGTCGAGATCGATAGCGTCTTTGTTGGGAACGGGTCTGACGAAGTGCTCGCCCATGCGTTTTGCGCACTACTTAGGCATGACCTGCCGATCTTGATGCCGGACATCAGTTACTCTTTCTATAAAACTTTTTGTTTGCTATATGATATTGATTATATGGAGCTTCCACTTGACGCGAACTATCGCATCAACGTTCGCGATTATGGAGCACTTTGTGGGGGTGTCATTTTAGCAAACCCCAATGCACCGACCGGGCATGCCATCAGCAACGCTGAGATAGAATATCTGCTGACGTTGCACCCAAATCAAGTTGTAATCGTTGACGAGGCATATGCGGATTTTAGTGGCGCTACTGTAATCCCATTACTGGATCGTTATCCGAACCTCCTGATAGTTCGGACCTTCTCCAAGTCACGTAGTTTGGCAGGCATCCGCGTCGGCTATGCGCTGGGGAACTCAGAGCTGATCGCGGGTTTAGATTTGGTCAAAAACAGCTTTAACTCGTACCCTTTGACGTCGCTTTCGATTGTAGCGGCAATCGCATCGCTGGGTGACCAGAGTTACTTCACCGGCACCATTGCTGAGATCGTGCGACTACGCCAATGGATATCAGAAGAGCTTCGACATCTGGGGCTGACCGTGTTACCGTCGTCAACAAACTTTATCTTTGTAACCCATCCAACTTATACCGCTTCGCAACTCATGACTGGTTTGCGCCGACACAGAGTGCTGGTCAGGCATCTCAATGGGCCGCGTATCCAAAACTTCCTGCGAATCACCATTGGTTCCGAAAGCGACTGCTTTGGTTTACTGGCAGCTTTCGAGATGGTTTTATCTGAACAGTTCTCTGTGTCTTAACCTGATTAGGCAGCCTCTTGGAGTTTATTGCGGGACCCGAAAGGCTGTGTTACGATATTAATCGTTAAAGGTAAAGTGGGCTTGAGGGACAACTGGATATGCATGGTAGGAACGGCTCTTAATCCACCAAATCCTCCACAAGTTCCAGAAGATCCTAAGGGTTGCTGGGACTTGCGTGGGGGAAGAGAAGCCACCACATCTGGGCTATAATTAGTCTAATTGCCAATTCGAACGAGCACTATCACCCCTCCCGTGAATATCTTGTATGCTGCTGACAACGCGAAACCCTTGCGATAAGGTCCCAGCATTCGATTGACAACAAAGATTAGCATGTGCGCTTCGGTATCAATTGCCGCCAGTCGTATTGCCGAAAAGTCGAAATAGTAACCGACTTTTGGATAAAGTGCCTTAAACACACTCTCCTTTGCTGAAAATAACAGCGTGAGCGCCTTATGGTAGGTTAGTCCGCACGCCGCAAGCAGATCGCACTCCGTGCGGTCCGCTGCCTGCGCTTCCAGTGCGCTACAGATATATGGTGCAATCCAGTACTCGATATCTATGCCAATAGTATCGGTATGCGTGGTGCGCCAAACGGCGCAAAGTGCCTTGTTTTTCGCATGACTTATTGAGCCGACGATACCTATGGGCCAAAGCGGGCATCGCCGTTCATCCGATTCGATGTCACATTTAAAGAAACCGAGCCTCTCCAGTGCGAGTTTTGCCACATACCGTCCCGCGAGGTATTCAGCTCTTCTTTTTATTACAGAACTGGCGATTTCTTCAGTAAAAGAAATCCCCAACCTCTGATACAAATTGTCCATAAACTTCGAGACATCAAAGCTGACGAGCATAAAAACGCCGTCGGGGTTTGACTGCAACGTATTCGCAGAAATAATAAAGCCCCCCTCTTCATTTACTGAAGGAATACCCTGAAAACGCTTCATGCCTCCCTCTTAACTTTTTTCAACTGCGAATCGGACGACTACATGCTCCATGCAGGCAGATGTTTCCCAGACACTCCGTGCAACGCGCTCAAAGGAAATGAAGTCTTGAGGCTGCCAATGGATATTTGCACCCAAGGCAACCACTCGTCTACCTAGAGCCTAGTCCGATGTGGTCACGCACCCCTCATGCTCATGGCACCCACCCAGTACCTGCAGCGCTACCAAGACGTCCGTGCGGGCCGGATGTCCTGGACGCAGATGACTCGCGCATACAGGCGGTCTTGTTGTCTCCCCGGAATACGCCCTAAAGTTCAGTATAGTACCACTCCTACCTTTTTCAACGCATTCCGTGCTGCTGATTCGCAAGCCACTTTGTTACTTTTTGAATTCCTATGCGGGAACGTCCAAGCCTGTCCTGGGCAGGATTTTAGCAAGCCTGTGCTAAACACCCCATTAGTTAGCGGAAGATTCTGCATGACTAATGTGATCCATTTACCTATTTCCTTTTCTTTATCGAGTCGGAAAACCAGACCACTAAATGAATCTTCTATGTTTTTCGTAGTTCCATCGGATTGAGTCTCTGTCCATGTGCGTCGTTCTATCTCTATTATGAACACATAACCTACGCTGGATCGAATCCATATAACCGAGACACCACGTTGGCGCTTCGGTGTGGTATCAATGATTGACCAAGTATAGCCCTTGTTCCCCTTGTTGAGTGATGGGAAGGGTATCATTAATGGTCTCACACCACTCTGCGCGCCATTTTTTAACGTATAAAATCCGATGTCAAAGATATTCTCACTATATTGTTTGGCTAGTCGGCGGAGAGCTTCCCACATATCTAATAAAGCACCACTTGATTCTAGCTGGATCGGCTCGTGGATAGACGCACGTCCAGTGTCCTTGCCTGTACCATGGGGTTCACCGGCAGAGACTGCCGAATTGAAGGCTGGGCTGATAATTGCCTTTCCATCCCTCGTGCTTTGCGTGCGCGATCGCCTGATAGGGATTAATACGGGCGATCTCCCAAGCCACTCCCATTTCGATTCATCCAGGTCTACAGCCCCTGTTCCTTGATCGGGCGCTTCATCTTCGGTCAGTGACAACCCTTCTGGGACCAAAGTACAGGTCACGCGTACAGCGCCTGTCCATGCCGATCCATTTATCGTTTCTTCGTCCGCTTCTCCAGTTTTATTTGTGTTCGCACGATCATATAAGATATTTGGGCTCTTCGGTGGAGACATGCCGAGTATGTTCAGAGCTAGGAATGTTTTTGTTTTTGGAATGTTGATCCCAGCTACGCGGATCTTGCCTAGCCCCTGATTCCATGGCGACACTTTCAGGAAAATAGGTTTGGTGCCCGACATGCTTTCTGCCTGAGACCAAATTTGCTTTGCTTGGTTACGCGCATAGGAATCGTATTTCAGGTGTGCGAGGAAAAGGGCATCGTCGTCAAGCATGTCTCGGCCCAGACAAATTGCCCATGTTCCCGGGTTGGATGGCAATGGTTCAGATGGTGTGGCAAAAAATCGCCGTTCAGCAGCACTCCAAGGCAAGGTCACTAATATACGTTTGACTGTTTCGGAAAATCCATAGCAGCGGGAGAAAAACTCCATACAAGGAATCAGAAGCGATGATGTATTTTCATCCTCTGTAGAGAAGTGGAGCAGCCAACTGTCAGCCATCGCATTGGGACAACCCGTGAATATGGGGTACATATCACGGGGAATGAGTCTACGCTCATCTGATATGGCGTTTTTACCTATGGAAGAGTAGTGCCATCCGGCTGGTGAAAAATTGACGTCAAGTATCTTGGTGGTGTAACTGGCTCTGGCGACCAGTTTGCCGTCGTGCCATACAGTTCCTATGCGCATAAACCCTAGGCTGGTGACGTTAACGCGCTTGCATTGAAAATTATTCAGTAAAATCCCTTCGCCATCGATTTCGCGAAACAGGACAGTCACTTTTGGCTGGTATTTGTCGGAGCGGTTGGGCGACAGCACCCCATACCACCAGACCATAAAGCGTCTGTCAGTCAGATTGCCTATGTCTATGAAAACCGGGGCGTGGGCTTTTTCTAGGGGAATTTTTTCCATGATCCACCAAAAGGCCCCACGGTCTGAGCGAGAATGTCTGTGTTGTAGCAGCTATTGTCAGAATGTAGCTTTAATTGGTGGAAGTCACATCCCCCACCCACCAGCGCTGCCGAAGAGGCACTGTGATGGGGGGAACGAAAGGGACGTTGCCCCCAGCGCTGCACATCAAATCCACCGCTTTGCAAACTATGGATGGCGGCCACTTCCAGGGCTTCGTTGCGGCGCAGGGGCGGAAGCAATCCGGGCAAACGCGCGGCCAGCATGCTTTTCCCGGTCCCGGGAGGCCCGGACAGGAGAATATGATGACCACCAACGGCCGCAATAATCAGTGCCCGTTTGACGGTTTCCTGGCCGCGTACATCCCGCAAGTCCGGGTAGGGAAGAGCATCACCGTCGATCTCGTCATGAGGCACCGTTTCCGGCAGTTGTTGGGTGCCGCGCAGGTGGGCCACCGCTTCCGCGAGATTGTGGCAGGCCAATACGGGCGCCGTGCGAGCCAAAGCAGCTTCCACGGCATTGCCCTCCGGGAGCAGTAAAACATGTCCGGCCTGACCAGCAGCCAGACTGCTGGAGAGGGC